>NZ_JBOBFT010000010.1:0-200927 GCF_050587525.1 Plantibacter lichenum
GCTGTTTCGTGCGTTCCCGGTCACCGGTTCCGTGGCTGGTTCGGTGGGCCGTCAATAAACCCGCTCTGCGGCACGTCGTATAGCACCATCGAGTCCGCGTCCTCGAGTGATCCCTTCGACCCCATGAGGACTCGTTTCCCCGGGTCGAGGTCCCACGAGAGGACGAAGTACACGTCCTGCCCGCGTCGGTCCTTGCGTCGTTCGATGATCGCTTTCGGCAGCACCGGGTCACCACGCATCACCAACCACGTGTTGACGTCGAACCGGATCGGCTTGGGGCGAGACATGAGGGCGAGTGTAGAGGAAGGGGCCGACATGGAAACCTGAATCGGGCGGACCGGGTTCAAGTTTCAGGGGCGAGAGTTGAACGGCTACTCGTCGATGTCCGGGCTGAACCCGTCGTCCTTGCACTGCTTCAACAGCGCATCGTGCGACACCTGGAACTTCTGATAGGCGGCAGTCGTATCCGCTGTCGTACCCGTGCCACTGACGGCTGACGTGAACAGGTCGACGTTCATCGCCACGACCTTGCGCACGTCCTCAGGTGCCGACTCGTCCTTCGACAACGCTTCCCACCGGTCAAGCATCGACGCCCGCGCTGGTACGAACGTCGCGTCCGTCCGCGTGGGGCTGTCTCGAGCGGCCGTCATCTCGTTCCACGCCGCCGCGTACTCGTTGCAGAACGCCTCGTTTGTGTTCGGCGTCGCGCAACCAGCCAGCCCCAGGACGATGAGTCCAGCGGCCGCTGACAGCTTGAGTGCGCGCATGACTACCGTCGCGCCGACGACTCGATCGCCACGACGACAGCGCCGGCCACGCACCACAGGAGAAGGGCGCTGATGCCCACACTCAGGAACACGATGCAGAACGTGAGAGCTCCGGGCACGAGCGAGAGGACGAGCCCAAGCACGGTGCCGATGATGCCCACGAACGTCAGCGCAGTCAGGTAGGGGTTCTTCCGCACCTTCGTGGTCGGCCCGGAACCGTACTTGACTTCGATCTCCTCGCGGGTGATCGGTTTGCTGTCATCGCTCATGGTCGAATCCTATCGTTCGGGCGCCCCACTTGACTCGTCTGTTTTGCTCGCTAGATGATCACTTCTCACGCCGGAGAAGGAAGGAGTGCTTGCCGCCGGTCAGGTACTTGCGGCGGTCTTCGGTGACCACTTCCCACCCATCAGCGATGTAGGGGTCGAGCTTCTTCTCCAAGTCAGTGACACCCATCAGGCCCCATTGCGGGAACTTGACCGTCTTGGTCTCGTACTTCGGTTTCATGGTCGAAGCCTATCGGTCATCCGACTCACCTTCCACGGTCAATGTCTGACCTGCGGCCGTCCGCTACCTACCCTGCATTTTGCCTAATGACCACTGTTGACCAGTGGTTACCGTGAGTATCCGCACGGTCCCAAGGTAAACCCAAGTGGTTACTGTGAACGTCAAATTGAGAACTTCAGCTTCCCAAGCTGATAGCGCGGGTTCGATTCCCGTCATCCGCTCCACAGAACACGGCCTCGCAGGGCACGTCCTTCCAGCTGACGCTGACCGCCCCGCCCCGCGCCGGCCCGTCCCGTCCCGCCCTGCGCCAAGAGCCGCACGGCAGACCCATGACACGTGTCACGGGTCGGACGTGACACGGGGCCACTTCTGCGCCCGGAGGACCGCTGCGAGGCTTGATGACAAGCCGCCGACACCGCACCGGTGTCCGGCAGAACCGAATCGAGCCCCATGCGCAAACCACTGAAGATCACCCTCATCACCCTGGGAACCATCGTCGCGATCCCCGTGCTCCTGCTGGCGACGACCTCGCTCGGAAACGTCATCGCGACGAATGTGGAAGTGTCCTCGATGCAGTCGTACGGAGAGAAGGTCCCCGTCGACGGCAAGGAGATGAACGTCGTCGTGAGCGGCGAGGGCGACACGACGATCGTGCTCCTGCCCGGTCTCGGCACCGCCGCTCCCGGCCTCGACTTCCAACCGCTCATCAAGCAGCTCGACCCCGACTACCGGGTCGTCGCCGTCGAACCGTTCGGCACGGGCCTGAGCGACCAGACCGACACCCCGCGCACCGCCGAGAACATCACGCGCGAAGTGCACGAAGCGCTCCACCACCTCGGCATCGACCGGTACGTGCTCATGGGGCACTCGATCGCGGGCATCTACGCGCTCACCTACAGCGCCGCGTACGCCGACGAACTCATCGCATTCGTCGGCATCGACAGCAGCGTTCCCGGCCAGCCGGGATCCGACGAGGCGATCCCGACGGAGACGATGGTCGCCCTGAACGACCTGGGGATCACCCGGCTCCTCCGCACCCTGGTTCCCGACCCCTACGACGGCCTGCCCTACGACCAGCTGGACAAGGACCGGATGAACCAGCTGACGGCGAAGAACTCCGCGGCCCCGACGCTCGTGAACGAGATGGACAACACCCCGGCGAACTTCGCGTCCGTCAGCGGGGCGACCTTCCCGAAGGACCTCCCCGTGCTCCTCTTCGTGAACACGAAGGACGACGATGTCGCGGGCTGGCTCGAGCTCCACGACGAGCAGGCGGCGAGCGTCGACACGAGTCAGGTCATCCAGATCGAGGGCGAGCACTACCTGCACCACCGGTTCTCGAAGGAGCTCGCGCAGGACACCACGGCGTTCCTCGCCACGCTGTCGATACGCTGAGGCCATGACGGACAGCGAGCCCCGGGCGCCGCGCAGAATCACGGATCTCCGGGTCATGCGCGGCTCGACGGCTGCGACGCTCGGCGTCGCGGTCCTCGTCGGCGCGGCCATGCAGCTGTTGGTCGGCGTCAACCCACCGCTCAGCCCTCGGGTCATCGCGCTCGTGGCGCTGACGGTGGCGGCGTCGATCGTCGCCCTCGCCACGATCCCGCTCCTGCTGCGCGCGCCGGGCGACCCGGGCACACCGGGAACCGCAGTTCCGCATCATCCGCTCGTGGTCGCACTCGTCCTGCTCTCGCTCGGCGTGTGGGTGCTGGCCGTCGTTCCGCCGTTCGCGGGATGGGGCTGGGCGTTCACCCTCGCGATCGGCGGAGGGGTGCTCACCTGCGTCGTGCGCGGTTGGTGGAAGCTGGCGGTGGTCCTCGGCACGTATGCGGTGATGGCGCTCGGCGGGCTCCTCGGCTCGGCGCTCACCGCGGCCTCGTCCATCACGACACCGACGACCGACTCTGCGACCGATGCCGTCCTCATCGGCACCCTCGTCCTGTTCACGCTCATGCCGCTCAGCGCCGTGTGGGTGCTGCAGGTGGTGCTGCGGTTCGAGGAGGCCCGCCGGATGGCGTCGGAACTCGCGGTCGCCAAGGAACGGCTCCGGTTCGCGACCGATCTGCACGACATCCAGGGACACCATCTGCAGGTCATCGCGTTGAAGAGCGAACTCGCGGAACGCCTGATGGCGGAACGTCCGGACGCCGCGCGCGTCGAGATCGCCGACATCCGCGTGATCGCGCAGGAGGCACTCGACGACACCCGAGCGGTCGTCAACGACTACCGCTCGGTGACCGTCGCCGTCGAAGCACGGAACGCCGCCGCGGTGCTGCGATCGGCCGGCATCCGCTGCGAGGCCCGCCTGGAGGCGACCGAGTTGCCGACGTCCGTCGGCGCCCTGTTCGCGATCGCGATCCGGGAGGCGGCGACCAACGTGCTCCGGCACAGCAGGGCCACCGATGCGTCGATCGAGCTCGTCCGGGACAGCGCCGACGCCTACCGCCTGACCGTCACCAACAATGCCCCCGGTCCCCGACGTTTGGGCGGCACCGGGCTCACGGGCCTGGCCGAACGCGTCGCCACGCAGCACGGGACCGTCGAGACCACGCGGACGGATGACGCCTTCACCCTGATCGTTCGGGTCCCCGTCCCATCGACCGACCACCATGAGGAGCACAGCCGATGATCCGCATCGTGATCGCCGACGACGAGGAATTGATCCGCGGGGCGCTCGTCGCACTGCTCTCCCTCGAGCCCGACATCGAGGTCGTCGCGGACGTGGCGGACGGTCTGGCCGCCGTCGCCGCGGGGGTCGAGCACCGGCCCGACGTGATGCTGCTCGACCTCGAGATGCCGGAACTCGACGGGATCGATGCCGCGGAGCGACTGACGAGGCTGGTGCCGACGCAGGCCGTCATCGTGACCCGTCATGCGCGACCTGGCACCCTGAAGCGCGCCCTGGCGGCTCAGGTGCGCGGCTTCGTCCCGAAGTCGACGCCCGCATCGGAGCTCGCGAAGATCATCCGGTCGGTCGCGGCGGGGGAACGGTACATCGACGCCCGTCTCGCATCGGCCGCCCTCACCGAGAACGAGAACCCGCTCACGCCGCGGGAGACCGATGTCCTGCGGCTCACGCGGGACGGTCTGCCGACGAAGCAGATCGCGAAGGAGCTCTCGCTCGCCCACGGCACGGTCCGCAACCACGTCTCATCGGCGATGGCCAAACTGAACGCGGACTCGAAGACCGCTGCCGCCGCGATCGCGTGGGAGCAGGGCTGGATCTAGCGGGAGCGATCATCGCCGCCGCCTGGCCGATTCATGTATCCTGATCGCGCTGTGGACGGTTCTACCGGCGATCCGCATTGCGATGAGCATGTGCGATCGTCTGGGCGTTGACGCCAGAGAATTCTCTCGAGGCGGGACCTCCACGGAAATGGAGCATCTCACTATGCCTTCACTCTCCCGGAACATCCTCGCCGCACTGGCCTGCATCGGCTTGGCGGCGTCCGTCGTCGGCGGAGCCTCCGCCGCGCAGGCCGCCGGAACCGTCACGCTGCCGCCCGCGAACGCGCAGTTCGACTACCAGATCGGTGCGCCCTACACGCCATCGGCCTCCGTCGGCGTGGTGTCGCGAGACCACAGCGTCTCGCCCGCAGCCGGCAAATACAACATCTGCTACGTCAACGCGTACCAGACCCAACCTGACGACACCACGACGTGGGCCGGTGCGAACAGCGATCTCATCCTGCACAACGCGAAGGGCGAGAAGGTCGGCGATCCGGAGTGGAACGAGTACCTGCTCGACACGTCGACGCCGGCCAAGCGCACGCGCATCGCGGCGATCGTCAACGGATGGGTCACCGAGTGCGCGGCGAAGGGCTTCGACGCGGTCGAGCCTGACAACCTGGATTCGTGGACGCGTTCGACGAGCGGCGGCAAGCAGTTGCTGAGCAAGCAGAACAACGCCGACCTCGCCAAGCTGCTGACGACCTTCGCCCACCAGAAGGGCCTCGCTATCGCTCAGAAGAACACGACCGATCTCGGATCGTCGGGCAAGAACACGATCGGGTTCGACTTCGCGATCGCCGAGGAGTGCCAGGCCAACGCCGAGTGCGGCGACTACACGAGCGTCTACGGCAACAACGTCATCGAGATCGAGTACAACGACAACGATCCGAAGTACTACAGCCAGGCGTGTGCAGCGCAGGGCAAGCAGATCTCGGTGATCTACCGGGATCGCGATGTCGTCGCCAAGGGGCAGAGCGGGTACACCTACAAGTACTGCTGAGACCTGCTCCTGATCGGCAGGCCGTGATCACGCCCTGCCGATCGGATCGATGCCGGGTTCCGCGCTGCGCGGGCCCGGCATCGTTTCGTCAGCGGGCGGGTTCCGGACGCGGCTCGCGGAGGATCGACGTCATCTTCTTGCCGTTGGCGACCTCGTCGACGATCTTGTCGAGGTAGCGGACCTGCTGCATGAGCGGGTCCTCGATGTCCTCGACGCGGACGCCGCAGATGCGTCCGGTGATGAGCGCGGCGTTGGGGTTCATTGCCGGAGCGTTCGCGAAGAACGTCTCGAAGTCGATCCCGTCGGCGAGCACCTGTTCCAGAGCGGCGTCGTCGTAGCCGGTGAGCCAGGTGATGACCTGGTCGAGCTCCGCTTTGCTGTGACCCTTGCGCTCCACCTTGGCGAGGTAGAGGGGGTACACGCTCGCGAAGCTCGTGGTGAAGATCCGGTGTCCTGCCATGGTGTCCTCCGATCCGCCGCGCACGCTGCATTTCAGGCCGCGTGTCCGCCCCTCCAGCTTCGCACACGGCGCGTTCCGCGGCACTTGCCGAAGTCGATCAATGCGCCGTAGAGTTTTAGCCACACCTATAATCGGAGGCCAATGATGACCGCGATCATCCGAGACACCATGCGCAAGCACGGCATCACCGGCAACGAGCTTGCGAGTCGACTCGGCGTGACACCTGGAGCCGTTTCGCAGCTGCTCGCTTCGGAGCAGGACGAAACGATCAAGCTCCATTCCCTTCGGAGGGCTCTCCGTGCAATGTCGAGCGATGTGCACATCGAGTCGCGAGCGGAGCCGCTTCCTGTGTACGCGCCACGACCGCTCTCGGCGGCGATCGGGGAGGCGCTCACGTCCGGCGACGACATCCTCGCACTTCGCCTCCTCACCTTGGCCGGTGACGAGCTTGCGCAACGCCCCGACTGGGCTGATGACCCGGCGTTCGAACTCCCCCCTCACCACCTGTTGGATCCACGGTGGGACACGTTCATGCGCGCGTACCTCAACAACTCGCTCCCCGCGCGAACCACCTCCCGCTGGCCTCCGCCGTCGAGGCTTGCCGAGCCCTGGTTCGTCTCCCCGTATGAGAGCCTCCAACGAAAGGCGCGGCGTTCGACCCCGGAGTATCTCAGCGCGTACAACATCTTCATCGACGAGAACAGCTTGAGCCGCGCGTGAGCGTTGACGACTATCTCCTCGACCCAGAGCGAGTGCACGCGCTGCTCGGCGAACTCGCCACTGGCCTCATCAGTCGAGGAGTGACCGGACATCTCGTCGTCGTCGGCGGCGCAGCGATTGCACTGCGCTACCCAGACGACGACGCCGTGCGGGTCACAACGGACATCGACGCGGTGTACGTGCCGCGCGACGCAGTCAACGCTGAGGTGGCTCGAATTGCGGAACGCCACGGGCTTCCCATCAACTGGCTCAATGATCGCGCGAGTCCCTGGCTGCCGGATCGAGCGCTACCAATCGGATACGAGACGTCGTTCACGATTGAATCCGCCACGGATCGCGAACTGATCGCCATGAAGATGGCGGCGTTTCGGCCGCAGGATCTGCACGACCTCACGATCCTGGCGAGACGCGTCGGAGCGACCGCTCCGATGGACCTCGTGGACATCGCGATCGGCGTCTATGGCGAAGACTCAACGGCTCTCACCGGCAGCCGAGAGGACTACGAGTTCCAAGCCCGGGACGTCTTCCTCCGGATGCGGGAGCAGGATCGACACAGCGACGAGTGATCGTGCAAATGGCACTGGCCCTTCCCGCAGGGGGAAGGAGGAGGATGGGCGGGTGCCTCACACCATGACGATCGGCGACTTCGCCAGGGCCACACGGCTCACGGCGAAGACGCTCCGCTTCTACCACCAGGCCGGCATCCTCCGGCCGGCCGCGATCGACCCCGTCAACGGGTATCGCCTCTACGACGTCGGCCAGGTCGCCGATGCTCGCGTGGTACGACAGTTGCGGGCGCTCGCGGTCCCGGTCGGGACCATCGGTGAGATCCTCGCCACGTCGGACGTCGAGACCAGGAACGCGCTGATCGCCGAGCACCTGACACGTCTGGAAGCACAGCTCGATGAGACGCGCACGGCGGTCGCGACCCTGCGGAAACTCCTCGTCGAGCCATCGCCGCAACTCGCCATCGAGCACCGCAGCGTTCCAGCCACGCCCGCCCTCGTGATCAGGGAGATCATCGACCTCTCCGAGCTGGGGCCCTGGTACGACGCGGCTGCACACCGGTTGGAGACGACTGCCCGGCACGGCGGTCAGCACCCCGCCGGGCGTCTCGGCGGCATCTGGGACACGACGCTCTTCTTCGAGGAACGCGGCGAAGCGGTGATCTTCATCCCGGTGGATCCACGAAGGTTCCCGGCCGACGCGGGCGACCTCCCCGATCGGGTGCGGGCGGAGACGCTGCCGCCGGTCGACCTCGCTGTGGCCGTGCATCGCGGACCGGACGAGACCATCTCCGAGACCTACGCGGCGCTCGGCGCCTACGTCGCGGAGCACGAGATCGGCGTCGACGGCCCCTTGCGTGAAACCTATCTGCAAGCCCCGACTCCGGACTCACCCGGCGCCGTGACGGAGATCGGTTGGCCGATCTTCCGCACCGGACGCTGACGGAGGAATCTCCCCGCGGGTGTTGACCTTCCCCTCACGGGAACGTCGACGCTGAAGGCATGAACGATTCCGCACACCCCACCGACCCCTCGTCCACGCCTTCCGGTCAGCCCGGTCCGACACCCTCCTACCCGCGTACGCTCTCCCTCCTCGGCCGCCGTGCGCTCGTCGTCGGCGGGACGAGGGGCCTCGGCGCCGCCGTCGTGGACCGCCTCGTCGATGCCGGCGCGCGCGTCATCACAACAGGCCGATCGCAGCCCGACGAGACGCGGGCCAGCCGGGTCGTCCGAGTCGACGTCACCGTGCCGGGCGCAGCGGAGACCATCGCCCAGGCCGTCGCGGAAGACGGCGGCCTCGACATCCTCGTGCAGGTGACCGGTGGTTCGGCATCGCCCGCCGGGGGCCACGCGACGATGACGGACGCGCACTGGGACGCCGAGCTCACCCTCAATCTCCTGGCCGCCGTTCGCATCGACCGTGCGCTCACGCCGTTGCTCCTCGAACAGGGAACGGGCGTGATCGTGCACGTCGGATCCATCCAGGGCAGGATGCCGCTCTACGACGGGACGCTCGGCTACGCCGCTGCGAAAGCAGCACTCCGTGCGTACAGCAAAGGGCTCGCGAACGAGCTCGCGCCGCAGGAGATCCGCGTGAACACGGTCTCACCCGGTGGCATCCAGAGCGAGGGCGCCTTCGCACTGGCGGCGCGCATCGCCGAAGCGAGTGGTGTCAGTGAAGCGGAGGGGATGCAGCAGCTGATGGACTCGCTCGGCGGCATCCCGGACGGACGGTTCGCGCCCGCCGAGGAGATCGCGGACGTCATCGGGTTCCTCGTCTCCGACGCCGCCGCGTCGATCGTCGGCGACGAGATCACGGTCGACGGCGGAACCGTCAAGACCATCTGAGCGCGCGTGACCGCGACAGCCCTGCACATCGATGACGAAGGAACGACCATGACGACGCTCGACCTCTCCCCCACGATCACCGCGTACTTCGAACGGATGGACCATCCCGCCAAGGCCGGCATCGCGGAGCTGTTCACACCCGACGCGCTGGTCATCGATGATGGCAACGCCTACCGGGGCACCGATGCGATCCAGGGCTGGCTGCGCGGGGCCGCGAGCGAGTACACGGTCACGTCGACCGTGCTCGCTGTCGAACGATCCGGCGGCGGCGACCCTCGCACCGAGCCCGGATCCGCCGCCGTCACCGTCACCGTCGTCGACGTCCTCCTGGAGGGCGACTTCCCCGGCGGCCGCGTCGAACTCCGCCACCGGTTCCGCGAAGAACCGACCGGCCTCATCAGCACCCTCACGATCGGGGTCGAGTGACTTCGATCACCCGGCCTCGAGGAACGAGCGCCGGAACAGTGCAGCGACCACGGCTGCCGCGGAGACCAGAAGGACGCTGACGACGAGCGGCCCCGAGGCGACTGCCGTCGTCCCGTACGCCAGGCCGCCGAGGATCGGACCGGCGGCGGCACCGACATTGAGCGATGCGGTGGCGAACGAGCCCGACAAGGTCGGTGCATCCCCGGCGGCACGCATCGATGTCGCGATGAGCGTGCTCCCGACGGCGAACGACAGCGCGCCGTTCAGGAGCACGAGCACGAACAGCACAACCGGAATCGCAGAAAACAGCACGAGCGCACCCCATCCGACGAGCAATGCTGTTCCACCGATGGCCAGCAGGAGGGCGCCGTGGCGATCGCCGAACCGGCCGGCAGTCCAGACGCCGACGAAGGATCCGACACCGAACACGGCCAGCACGGCGGGGACGGACGCGACCGTGAGCCCAGCGTTGCCCGTGGCAACCGGAGCGAGGTAGGTGAATGCACAAAACGTCGCACCGTTGACGAGCGCACACAGGACGAGGGGGACGATCACCGCGGACCTGCGCAGCACCAGAAGCTCACTCGCGAGCGAAACGCACCGACGGGCACCGGCCGGCCGCATCGGCGTCGTGAACGCAACGGCGAGCAGGGCCGGAACGCAGATGACGCCGACGCCCCAGAGCGCCGCGCGCCAGTCGAGCAGCGCACCGATGACGGCGCCGCCCGGCACCCCGACGATCAGCGCGAGCGTGGTGCCGCCGAGGATCACCGCGAGTGCTCGCGCGGTGCGGTCCGCCGGCACGAGAGCCGACACGGTCGACAGCGTGACCGCGAGGAAGCCTGCATTCGTGATCGCGGCGACGATGCGGGTCACGAGGAGCACCTCGAAGCTGTCGGTCTCGGCTCCGACGACGTGCATCGCGATGAAGACCACAAGAAACCCGGTCAACGCGAACCGCGGGGACCACCGTCGGCTCGCGACGGCCATGAGCGGCGCGCCGACGATCATGCCGATGGCGAATCCGGACGTCAGGAGACCGGCTTGCGGGATGCTGATCGAGAGGTCGCCAGCGAGATCGGGGAGGAGTCCAGCGAGCATGAATTCCGATGTTCCCTGCGCGAACACGGCGACGGCGAGCAGGATGATGCGAAGTGGCATGGTGAGACTTTCGAAGTGAGGTGACGGCCGGGACAGACCGGCACGACAGTGCTCACGGGATCGACGTCGAATCCATCGTCGAGATCGGAATCTTCACCGACCACATCGATCCATTGCGGAACCCGGCGCCGCGCGATTCGTTCACGGGGACGCGGATCGACGCTCGGGGAGTGTGAGCTACCGGCGTACCGGCAGCTCGACCCTGGATGCTTCGGGAGAACTCACCCCTCGACTCTATGCGGTGGCCGCGGCGAAGCGCATCCCTGCTTCCCCCACGTCGATGCGATCGCTCCCCCACACAGTCCGTCCGGTCAGCGGGAGGCTGCAGCCAAGCGCACCTCACCGAGCAGCCGGCCGCTCGTCTTCGCGAGCGAACGACGGGACAGCAGGCGCGTCCCCAACGCGGTGAAGTGATTCATGCGACCGGACACGACGCTCGGTCCACCGTCGGGACGATCGAGTGCACGGAAGGCCGTGTCGATCACCTGAGGGCTCGTCTGCTTGCGCCCTACGGCGGCGTCCTCGGTGCCCACGACGTCGAAGAACTCGGTCTCCGTCGCGCCGGGGCTGACGGCCAGCACTCGCAGGCCCGTGCCGCGCGCCTCGGCCCAGAGCGCTTCCGTGAAGCTCAGGACGAACGCCTTCGTCGCACCGTAGACCGCCATGCCAGGCGTCGGCTGGTACGCCGCCGTGCTCGCGATGGTCACGAGCGCGCCGTTCCCCTCGAGGAGCTGGGGCATGAACCGGCGACTCAGCTCCACGAGTGTGCCGACGTTCAGCTGGATCTCGCCGACCATGCGCTCTGGGTCCGCTTCATCGAAGGCGCCATGGCTGCCGAAGCCGGCGTTGTTGACGAGCGAGGTGATGCGGAGGCCACGACGACCGACCTCGCCGTGGAGCTTGGCAGCGGCCCCTTCCACGCCGAGGTCCGCGGGGATCACGGTCACCTCGACACCGGTCGTCGTGCGCAGTTCGGTGGCGAGCGCTTCGAGCCTGTCGGCACGGCGGGCCACGAGGACGAGGTTCGAGCCGCGGCTCGCGAACCGCTTCGCGAACTCGACGCCGAGCCCCGAGCTGGCTCCGGTGATGAGGGTGGTCCCGCCGCGGAGGTCGAGCGTCATGAGTGTGTCCTTCGATTGATCGCCTGCAATGTTGTCAGTGACATCATTGTGCACGCCTTCACCAGTGTTGTCAATGCCAACATCACGGTATGATCGATGCGTGCCCGACACCCGCTACCACCACGGCAACCTCCGCAGCACCTTGCTGGCTGCCGCAGCGGCGAGCATCGAGCGCGCTGGCGTCGAAGCACTGTCCCTGAGGCAGCTCGCCCGCGACGCCGGTGTGAGCCACGCCGCACCGAGCAGGCACTTCCGCGACAAGCAGGCGCTCCTCGATGCCCTCGCCGAGGACGGGTTCAACCGCCTCGCCGCGGCGCTCGACGAGACCGCCGCAGGCGACGCCGCAACACCAGCCGACGTCCGTGCCCGCTTCGACGCACTGGCCCACGGCTACGTGTCGTTCGCTCTCGCGCAGCCCACGCTGCTCGGCCTCATGTTCGGACTGAAGCACGCTCCGGACGCACGCGCCGAACTCGTTGCAGCAGGACACGCCTCGATGGAGATCACGATGCGCGTGGTCACCGATGCGCAGGCGGTCGGCGCCGTCGCAGCCGACGATCCTCAGCAGATCGCGCTCGTCGCCTTCGCGACCTTCCACGGCATCGCGACGCTCGCCTCGGGTGAACTCCTCGACGACGTCCCGACCGACAGCCTCGTCGACACGGCGATCGAGCTCTTCTGGCGCGGCCTGCAGCCGTGACGAGCCGCGCCCGCTGCGCACGGGACGGTCTGACCGGGCCAGAGCGGGCCGGGCTAGCCAGGTCCGCCGAGCTAGCCGGGTCGGCCGGGCTCCGTGTAGCCGACGACTCCGGTGAAGTCCGGCGTTCCGTCCGGCCTCGCAGGCAACGGCGTTCCGTTGACGTACCGCGGCCACTCGAGTTGCAGACCGATGCTCGGGTCGAGGCGCGGGTACGCGCTCAGTGGAACGGCGAGAGGCAGGGCCGGTGACTGGGCCGAGCGCGGCTGAGCGACGGGAGCCGGCCGCGAGAACCCGGTGCCGGCGGCCTGAGGAATCGGCGGCGCCTGGAGAGGCGGCGACGCCTGGACGAACGGCGAGACCTGCGCGGGCGGCCAGGCCGCTCCAGGCTGCGGCTGTTGCTGCTGCGTCTGCCATCCGGCGTTCTGCGGGACCGGCTGCCCGGGCGCGTACCCGGGCGCTGCACCGTGTCCCGACGCGGCACCGTACCCCGACGCAGCTTCGTATCCCGGCGCAGCCCCGTACGCCGAAGGCGCCGCGACGCGCCTCGCCTTGGGCCCGAACAGCGAATACGTGAGCGGGATCAGGATCGTGCCGAGCACATCGAGGATCGCGATGACGCCGAGCAGCCTCCAGTAGACGTCGCCGACATCGGCGCGGACGAAGATCAGTGGGATGGCGAGGCCGAGCGTCAGCAAACCGACCAGTGCGAGCGTGCAGCCCGTGACCGTGTTCATGACTGGCCCGGTGAACCGGCGCTGCGTGTTGAGCACGAGATGGACGTGCAGCAGCCCGATGCGGACGACGCCGACGAGCAGGAACCAGGAGACCGGCGACCACCACGGGTCGAACCCGCTCGGGTGCCCGGGGACCCAGATCTTCACGAGTCCGATGATGAGCAGGAAGACGGAGGTCACGACGCTCACGGCGCCGAACCACGGGGCGCGCCGCGCGGAGACGTCGGCGTCGTACCAGGAGACCAAGGAGAAGAACACGAAGAGTGCGATCGTGCCGATGAGTCGCCAGCAGAGTTCGTTGAACTCGCCGATCAGCACGGCGTACACACCGACGACGGCCGCCGCGATCAGGGCGCCGATGACGATGCGGGGAAGCAGCCTCCGCACCCAGCCGTATCGATGGTCCGGGGTCGTGTTCATGTGCACGGGAACCTCGGTCATCTGCTTCCTCTCGTCGCCACCATCGTCGGCGAGTGCGTCTCAGCACGCGCGTCCGGCGAACCTACCACCCCGTCGATGCCGATTCGAGGTCCCCGCCGCCCTGTGGACAGAACCCGAGCGACTCACTGTTGCGACGAGCGTTGCGGTTCGTCGCCGTCCCGAGGGCCGGGCTCCCCGGGCAGCAGCGGTGGCGCCGCCTCATCCGATGCCACGCCGACAGCATGGAGTTCGAGCGCCCTGGTCATCCTGACGACCGTCCACATGGCACCGATCAGCGCCGCTGCGCCGACGATCCAGGGAGCCCAGGAGAACAGGACCGGAATCGAGAACGTGATGACGGCGACCGCGACCGCCCCGAGACAGGTCACGAGGATCGGCATCACTCCGGCACTTCTGGCCCTCTGGAACGCGACGGTGTCCATCCGCCCGGTCGGCCCGTACAGCGTGCGGAGATACCGCACCCAGAGAACGAGCACTCCAACCAGCAGCACAACGGTGAGGAGGGTCTTCGCCTGCTCTTCGGTCATTGAACCAGTCTGGAGCATGGACCGACGTCCCGCCGATTCCGCGAACGGTCAGCGCATGGAACCCGTGTCGCGCAGACGCGCTACTCCGGGAGCACGACGGGACGGCGGGTGCGCTCCCAGCGCGCCATGCAGGCGAGGCCGATGACGGCGATCGCGGCGAGAGCGGCCGGGACGACGAACACGAGCGGGAGACCGATCGCGGCGACGCCGAGCCCGCCCGCCAGGCCACCGATCGCGGAACTGATCGCGGTGGAGCTGAGGAAGATCGCAGAGGCCGTCGCGACAGCGGTCGGGAGCAGACGTTGCGCCACGATGATCCCGAGCGCAGCGAACACGCCCCACACGGCGCCCATCAGGATCTGCCCGGCGAAGAGCCCTGCCACGGTGCCGCTCGTGGCGAAGCAGATGTTCGCGGCGACACCGCAGGCGGCGGCGAACGTCATGAGACGCATCATGCCGATGCGGCGACCCACGACGACCGCGAGCGGGATGAGGGCGAGTTCGACGAGCGGTTGGATGCCGATGACGGCGCCGCTGACCGCCGGCGCGAGGTGCAGTTGTTCGTTCATGTAGAGCGGAAGATACGCGTACTTGACCGACTCCCCCGCGTAGACGCAGATGTACAGTGCCGTGAAGGCGAGGAGCGGCAGCATCGCACGGAACGTCGGCGGGGCGGTCACGTGAATGGAGCCGGCCGGGGGATCCGAAGTCCCCGGGTCGTCGACCGTCGTCCGCGGCGGCGTGGTGCGGAGTCGACCGAGCGGGATGATCTGCGCGAGCGTGGCGATCGCGACGACGACGAACATGGCACGGTAGCCCGAGAATGCGGCGAGGAAGGAACCCAGCACGGGACCGATGACCCAGCCCGCGGTGAGCGCCATGCGCACGATCGCCACGACGCCGTCGTCGGAACGGGTCGGATGCGCTGCGAGCTCATCGTGCAGTGCCGCGAACAGCTGCGAGGTCGCGGCGCCCGCGAACCCCAGGACGACGAAGCTGATCACGAACGGCATCCACAGTTCGGTGGAGAATGCGATACCGATCCAGCCGAGGAACCCGGCGGTCGCGCAGATCCGGAAGAGCCCGAGGCGCTTCCCGGTTCGGTCTGATCGAGCGCCGACGAGGTACCCGGCGATGGGCGCGGTGAGGTTGGTGAGGTAGTAGAGGCCCGCGACCGTGAGCGACGCGCCCAGCTCGGTGACGAGGAACGATGCGATGAGCGGCGCCGCGGCGGAGATCCCGAGGCCGGAGAGGAAGAGTGCCACGGTCGATGCACGATAGAGCGGGTGCGCGAGCACGATCCGGACGGCGGAGGGTCTCGCGCTCGCACTCGCGTGCTCGAGCCGCGGCGCGACGCTCGGATCGATGCCGGTCTGCGGGGTCTCGGTCATGGCGCCGTCGGGATCCGTCATCAGGACAGCTTGTCACGATCATCAACAATGATCAATCAGTCATGGCTGGCGATCGCACGCTGTATCCGTGATTGCAGGTATTTCGGGGCATTCGTCGACACGACAGCGAGAGTCGACGAGTAATTCATCACCTGGGGAAACCCTTACGATCACTATTGACTTTCGTTTGATCATGTAATGTGAGTGTTTCGTCGCTCAAGACGAGAGAGAGGGGAACGAACCGATGACGAAGCACCTGCTCGTGGACTTCGGCGAAGTGATCAGCCACGCACAGCCCGCGGTCGCCGTGAGCGCGATGTCCAGCCTGGTCGGCCTGCCGCCCCGCGAGTTCCAGGAACGGTACTGGGCGGCCCGGGCTCCGTACGATCGAGGCCTGCCTGCGCAGGACTACTGGGAAGACGTCGTCGGTCGCCCCGTGCGCGGAGGGGAGCTCGTGGAGTTGCGGCGCCTCGACCTCGCGAGCTGGACGCATCTGAACTTCGCGACGATCACGGCACTGCGTCGAGCCCACCGGAACGGCGCCCACCTGACGCTGCTCTCGAACGCACCGACCGACCTCGCCGACGAGGTCGGTCGCAGCGCAGCCCTTCGGGAGATCTTCTCGCTCTTCCTCTTCAGCGCCGAACTCCGCATGGCGAAGCCGTCGACGGAGATCTTCGATGTCGCCCTGACGCTCTCCGAACAGGCGCCGGAGGACACCCTGTTCATCGACGACCGCGCAGAGAACCTCCGGGCGGCGGAAGCGCGAGGCATCCGCACGCATCACTTCACCACCGCAGCGCGCCTCGACGACGCGCTCCGCGCCATCGACTCCCGCTCCACCCGCGACGAGCGCCGAGCCCGCCGACGCTTCATCGATCGGTTCAGCTTCAGCCGTCGCGCACTCGACTCCTGAACGGCCGCGGTACCTCCGCGCACCCGCTCGACAGCAGGAGAACAGGCCGAGAGACGGATGGGATCCTGCGATCGAGTCTGCTGTGGGGCTGTTCTCCTCCTGCCGGGCGGGGAGACGTCAGCGGGAAGCGACAGCGACCATCTCGGCCATGAACGGCGCGACGACCGTCGACGAAATGATGCAGTCGAGCAGGATCACCCCTTCGGCACCTCCGTCGATCCACTCAGTGAGTGCATCCAGATCGCTCAGCGTGTGGACGGTGACCGCCTGGCCGCCGAAGGAGCGGGCAATGCCGGCGAAGTCGATCTGGTCGATGAGCATCGGTTCGGTGTTGAGACCCTTCGACCCGTACTGGTGCACCTCCGCGCCGTAGGAGGCATCGTTGAACACGACCACGATGCCGCTCCGCGCCGTCCGGATGAACGACTCGAGGTCGGGGAGCGCCATGAGGCCGCCGCCGTCCCCAGTGCAGAGCACGATCGTCGACTCCGGAACGGCGACCGCGACGCCGACCGCACTCGGGAAGCCGAGGCCGATCGACTGAAACGCGGTCCCGACCATCACGAGGCGGTCGGGCGACGGGATCCGCCAGTACGACGGCGCCCACCCGATGAAGTGCCCGCCGTCCTGCACCACCGTTCGGTCCTCGGGGAGCAGGCCGTCGAGACGCAGGGCGACGGAACGCGGGTCGAGGCGGCCGTCCCAGACGAGGCCGTCTCCGACGGTCGCCTCGATCGCGCGGCCGAGGGGCACGGCGCCGATCCGACTCCGCCACGTCGACGCCGCAGGAGGCATGTCATCGAAATGGACGAGCAGACGTTCCGCGATCGCGGCCACGTCACCGTGCAGAAATCCGGTCACGGCGGGGTGGGTCGCGGCGGCCTCGGTGTCGATCTGCAGGACGGTCGCGGCGGGGTTCAGGAGGTCGCCGAACCGCATCGTGAACTGATTGAGGCTGGCACCCGCGACGAGGACGACATCGGATTCGTGCATCACTGCCGCGGCCGCTTCGCTGCCGAAGCCTCCCGCGATGCCGAGGTCGAATCCGCTCTCACCGAAGAGACCGACGCCGAGCGCGCTCGTGGCGGTCAGGGCGCCGAGCCGCTCGGCGAGGCCGGTCAGCTCGGGCCCGGCCGAGGCGAGCCAGGCGCCACGACCGGCGATGATGAGCGGACGTTCCGCGGTCGCGAGCGCATGCGCTGCCGTGCGGAGGGCCGCGCCGTCCGCGGTCACGGGTGCAACTGCGCCGAGCACGGCGCGATCGAGCGTCGGGGCCGACGGGGTCGAGGCGGCCGACGCCCGGGGCGTGTCCGGCGCGTCCGTCGCCGCCAGGTCGTACGGGATCGCGAGAACGACCGGGATCCGGTGGGCAAGCGCGTGCTCGACGGCGCGAGCGGTCGCCTCAGCCGCATCGGCGTGCCCCACCCGGAAGGTGGGCGCCCCGACGGCCGCGGCGAGCGCGACCTGGTCGACGTCCCAGCCCCGCTGCCCCGTCGTCGGTACGTCGCCGACCACGAGGACGAGTGGGATGCGCGCCCGCACGGACTCCGCGAGCGCCGTCACCGTGTTCGTGAAGCCGGCCCCGTAGGTCGTCGTGCCGATCGCGAGCTCGCCGCACGCACGGTAGTAGCCGTCGGCTGCAGCGACCGCGCCAGTCTCGTGCCGGACCGCCGTGAACGTCACGCGGGTGTCGAGGAGGGCGTCGAGGAAGTGCGCGTTGCCGTTGCCCATGACCCCGAACGCGCGGGAGACGTGGGGCGCGAGGGCCTGGGCGACGTGAGCGGAGAGGGAGGTCATGATGTCCTGTTCGTGGCGAGGAGGAGGGCGACGCTCGTGCGGAGCTGGGGCGCGCGTGGCCAATCCCGAGCTGGCAGGATGCAAATATGCATTCACTGGGGACACATGCACAAGCGATACAATTTCACTGAGCATTGTGCTCAATCTATTGATGATTCGAGGGCAGAATGCCACGTGAAGGAACCGTCGACACGACCGACGCGAAAATCCTGCTGGAACTCGACCGGAATCCGGACGCGACGATCCTCGCCCTGTCGAGGTCGCTCGGCATCGCCAGGAATACCGTCCACGCCCGCATCCGACGACTCACCGACAACGGTGTCATCGGCGACTTCAGCCGCCGCGTCGACCCGGCGGCGATCGGCTACGGCCTCGTGGCCTTCGTCCAGATCTCCCTCGCCCAGAACTCCGGCGAGGAGGCCATCGCTGGCCTCGGCGGCATCCCGGAGGTCATCGAGATGCACTCGATCACGGGCGACGCGGACCTGCTCGCGAAGGTCGTGGCGCGCAACACCCTCGACCTGCATCGGCTGACGGGCGATATCCTCGGCATCGACGGCGTCACACGCACGAGTACGGCGATCTCCCTCACGGAGGTCCTGCCCATGCGGCTCGACGCGCTCCTCGGCGTCCTCGTCGGCTCGTCGGCGGGATCTCCCGTCACCGACTGACGGCAACGCCCAGAGGCGCTCCCTCGTGCTCAATGGCCCTACTCCTGTTCACAACTCAGGACGGGTGCGGCGTGTCGGCCGCGCGCGGCGGCGTGTCGGCCGCGACACGCCGAAACGCTCCTGAGTTGTGAACACACACCCGCCGGCGCAGCCCTTCGACAGGCTCAGCGATCAGGCTCAGCGGGCCGACGCGGCAGCCGTCAGCCCGCAGCGACGGGCGTCGCGACAGGGAAGGTCCACGATCCGTCGAGGATCTCGGCGCGCGGGCGGTAGAGCCTCACGACGTAACTCCAGCCATCAGGGATCGGGATCGTGTTCGGGGCGTCACCGGCGCCGAAGCGCACAACGACCGAGCCGTCGGGTTCGGTCGCGGCGGTGATGCTGTTGACCGTGTAGGCGTCGCGATCGTTCAGCTCGAAGAAGCCTTGCGCGTTGTAGACCGACACGGACCAGAAGCCGTCGACCGGCACGTCACGGACGACGAGTTCGTAGGAATCGGCGTCGCCGGCCGTCGAGCCGCCGAGATACGTCGCCTCCTCCCTCGGCAGTCCGCCCCACCCGGCCGCGGTGCCGAGCAGGTGACGGATCGGATCGACCTCGTCAGCGCGTCCGAATGCGCGGTCGTAGTTCGAGAGACCGCCCGCCAGCGCGAGGACGCCCTCACGCGTCGCCGTGAAACTCGCCTCGTCGTAGTCCGGCATCTCGAAGGTTCGCGCCGACGCGGCCTCGAGGAGGTAGCCGTCCTGGATCGCGGCGACCGCTGCGAGGTCGGCCGGATCGGTCGGATCGACGAGCGTGCGCACCGCGACGGCGACGTACGGGGTCCCGTGCTCCTGCATCGTGAGCGGGTACTCGCCGGGTTCGTGGAGGATCGCGTTCACGTAGTGGTCCTCGTTGACGATCATCGCGGACACGTAGCGGTCGCCGTGGTCCGGGATCGTGAGGCTGGCACCCTGCGAGACGTCGACGATCGCGATGCTGTAGAGCGTGTCCCGGTTCATCCGGATGACGGTCTGCTTGTCGATGGCAGCCGGCTCACGGCTGTGGAGGAATCGGTTCACCCCGCCGGCGTCGCGTTGCAGATCGGCGAACATCCGATCGGTCTCGGCACGGACGAAATTGTCGGTGTTCACGTGAATGGCCACATGTGCAGTCTGGCATGCGGAGTCGGCCGGGGCCAGAGTTCGGCGCGGTCCGGCTCGGACCTGACGGTCACCCGTTGCCTTTGATCCCGCCCGGCATCCGCGGACGTACGCGGCTACCCTGGACACCATGACGACATCCCTCAGCACCCTGGCCGACGAACTCGCGACCCGCCGACTCATCGCATCCCCCGAGGTCGAGGACACCTTCGTGTACGGCCTCGCGCGCTTCGCCGCGGTCGACGCGGACGTCATGCTCAACGTCGATCCCGAGCTCGAGGAGAACCCGGACCTCGACCCGGTCGAACTCATCGGCACGGTCGAGCGGGTCCTCGCGCTTCCGCCGACCGACTGGAGCGCCCTCATCGAGCGCATCGCGACCGAGGTCGAAGAGGCCGTCGGGTCCGAGCCCGTCGACGAGACCACCGACCTCCGTGAGGACCTGACCCTGATGTCGGTCGTCGTCTTCGTCGATGCCGTCCTGCTCTCCTTCGATGCACCGAAGCAGTTCCCGGACAGTGTGATCCGCGTGCAGCTCGACGACGACCTCGCCTTCGACGACCTGGAGATCGACGAACGCGACGACGACGACACCGAGACGATCACCTTCGAGAGCGTCGAGGAGCTCATGAAGCACCTGTCGTCCTAGTCCGTGCGTCGTGAGGCAATCGCCTCGTCGTGCCTCCGAGCAGCCCTGAGAACCGGTTCACAGCACCCAGACGGCACCTATCAGACACTTGTCGTGCACCAGAGGCGATGTCTGCGGTCGGCGGTAGAGTCGGCAGAAGAACGGTTCGACGATGAGGAGGCACGATGATCTCGACGAAGAATGCTCTCGT
This sequence comes from Plantibacter lichenum, assembly GCF_050587525.1. Lineage (NCBI taxonomy): Bacteria > Bacillati > Actinomycetota > Actinomycetes > Micrococcales > Microbacteriaceae > Plantibacter > Plantibacter lichenum. The sequence continues at coordinate 20,906 of NZ_JBOBFT010000010.1, forward strand.
ACTGGCAGGCGGCGGCGTGGCGGGAATCGCCTGGGAAACGGGTTTCCTGCTGGGTCTGCAGGACGAAGCGCCTGACATCGCAGCCCAGCTCCTCGCACCCTCGACAACGCTGATCGGCACCTCGGCCGGGTCCACCGTGGCCGCGCAGATCGCCACGGGGAACGATCTGCAGGCCTTGTTCGACACGCAGGTCGGCCCGACGACGGCCGAGGTGAGCGCCACGATCGACCTGGCCCAGTTCGGCGCCGTCATGGCCGAAGCGATGCAGGGCGCCAGCTCGCCCGAGCAGGTGCGTCAGCGGATCGGCGCCGTGGCGCTTCAGGCGGAGACTCCCCCGGTGTCGGTGCGACGCGCGGTCATCGAAGCACGATTGACGCAGGACGAATGGCCCGAGTGGCCGCTCCTCATCACCGCGGTCGACACGGGCACCGGCGAGGCGCGCGTGTTCGACAGAACCTCCAGAACGAACCTCGTGGACGTCGTCTCCGCGAGTTGCGCCGTTCCGGGCGTCTGGCCGCCCGTCGAGATCGACGGTCGCGTCTACATGGACGGCGGCATCAGGTCTCTCGCCAACGCCGATCTCGCCGAAGGAGCCGAGCGTGTTCTCGTCCTCGTACCGTCTGCACCGGAGTCGCCGCTCGGCCAGGCCGTTCCCGAAGCGCAGCTGGACGCTCTGCACGACGCCCGGGTGCACATCGTCTTTGCGGACGCCGCTTCGTTGGAGGCGATGGGCGCCAACGCACTCGACCCCGAGTCGCGTGTTCCGTCCGCGAAGGCCGGTCGAGAGCAGGGTCGCCGTCAGGCGGCGGGGTTCGCCACCTTCTGGACGGAGTGACGTTCGGACCGCTCATTCAGTCGGGCCGGCTCGGCTCCGTCCTCGGTCACCGCGACCGTGATCCGACAGACTGATCGGATGGAAAGCCTTCACCCCATCGAGACGACGACGGAAACGATGCCGAAATCACGCTCCGACATCCTGCCGACACTCCCGCTCCGCCGTGCTACTCCGCAGGACGCATCGGCGGTCCTTCACCTGTTCGACGAGGCCATCGCGTGGTTCGTTCGGATCGGGAACACGGAGCAGTGGGGCACGGCGCCGGCATCGGGCCAGGAGAAGTGGACGACGCGCGTGGCCGACTGGTGCGCGGCACAGGACACCTGGGTGGTCGAGCACCCCGAGGCCGGCGTCTGTGGCGCGCTCGTACTGGGCGATCCCGTCGCGTACGTTCCCGCCGCCACCGAGCCCGAGCTGTACGTGAACGTGCTGATCGGCTCCCGGGATCCTCGCGCGAAGGGGGTCGGTCGTCGCCTCCTCGCGTTCACCGACGAGCGGGCCAACGCTCTCGGCGTCGAGCTGATCCGGGTGGACTGCTACGCCGGGGGCTCGGGCGACCTCGTGCGCTTCTACGAGTCCTGCGGGTACACGCGAACGGAGGCGTTCACGGTCGGCGACGCCCCCAACGAGTGGCCCGGCCAGGTCCTCGAACGCAGGTTGGGATAGCCGCGGTCCTCGGCCGTTCGGTGCGCAGTTGTTGCGAGTCATCGGTGCCCGCACCCACACGAACTGCGCACTGAACTCGTCACCAACCGACTACTCCGCGGGGATCTCCGCCTCGAGTTTCTCCTGTAGGAGCGCCCGCAGGACGTGCTGGCCACCGACCAGCACCCCGTTCTCGGCGATGCGACTCGACACGACGAGCGGAGCGAGAGGAGCGAGAGGAGCGAGAGGAATAGTCTGCGCGCTCGGTCGATTCTGATCGCTCGAACCGGGCGGATCATTCGCGCGAGGCGGATCACTCGCGCCGGCCGCACGGATCCGCTCGGCGACGAGCTCGGCGAGCGCATCACCACCGGCACGACCGGTCGGTCCGCCGAGCACGACCATCGCCGGGTCCAGCACCGCCTGCACCGGTTCGAGAGCCAACACGATGCGGTCGGCCAACACGTTCAGCACGTCTGGTCGCTGCGAGATCGTGACGACACCGGCCTCGTAGTCGCCGTCGTCATCGAGGCCGAGCAGATCGACGACCGCCACCCCGCCGAGGAGGTCCGTCAGGTCGACCTCGTCCGGGCGCCCGATGTCAGCAGAGACGGGCAGGTAGCCGATCTCGCCCGCACTCCCGTTGGAGCCCCGGTGGATCTCCCCGCGAAGATCGATCCCGACACCGATGCCGAAGCCCAGCCAGAGCAGCACGAAGCTGCTCGGCTCCACCCCAGCACCGGCGACGCGTTCCGCGACCGTCGCCAGGTTCACATCGTTCTCGAGCACGACGTCGATGCCGAGCGCCCCGCTGATCCGGTTCCGCGCGCCGCGCTCCGGCCACCCGGGGAGCCCGCTCGTCAGGGAGAGCGCATCGGTGTCATCGGCCACCGCGGCTTGCACCCCGACGACGACCGAGCGAACCGCGGCGGCCTCAGCGTCCGCCGCAGCACACGCGGCCTCGATCGCATCGCGCACGATCTCCTCCGGAGCGCGGTCGTCGCGCCCCCGATCATGCGTCGCGACCGGGTGCCGTCCGCCCGCGACATCGACGAGGACGGCATCGACCCGCTCCGCCGTCACGCTGATGGCGACGCCTGTCAGCCAGTCCGCCCGCACCCTGTAGCTCTCGGCGCTCGGCCCGCGAGTGTTCTGCACCATGCCGTCGAGCGTGATCAACCCGGCCCGCTGCAGCCGTTCGAGCATCTGGGTCGCCGTCGGCTTGGTGACCCCGGTGAGACGGCCGAGCTGCGACCGGGTGAGCGGTCCCTGCTCGATGAGCATCCGCAAGGCCGTCCGATCGTTGCGGGCACGGAGCCAGGCGGTCGTGCCACCCTCGTACGACGTCACCACGTGTGGACTCCAAACTCGCTGCCTCTCATCGTAGACAACGGTGGACGGTTCCGAGGTCGTCGGTGTTCGATGGGACAAATAACTAGAAAGATCTTTTCTATAAAGGTCGTTTCGAGTTACGATACGCGGGCCGGCACAGGGCCGTGTGATCTACTCGTCATCGGGAGCAATGGACCCGGGTTAGGACCATTCATGAGAGTTCGAATCGGATTGACAGCGGTGTTCGCCGCAGCGATCTTGGCAGTGGGAGTCGTTCAGCCGGCCAGCGCGGCATCGTCCGCCAGCCTCGACACCCCGTCGAAAAAGGAGATCGCGATGGAGCTCGTCTCCAGCGCAGAGAACTCCTCGCTGAATTGGAAGGCGCAGTACGCCTACATCGAGGATATCGGCGACGACCGCGGATACACGGGCGGCATCATCGGATTCACGAGCGGAACGGGCGACATGCTCGAACTCGTCCAGGCGTACACGAACACCAAGCCGGGCAACGTCCTGGCGAAGTACATCCCCGCCCTGAAGAAGGTCAACGGGAGCGCATCGCACACCGGCCTCGGCAACGCGTTCGTCGCCGACTGGAAGACCGCGGCGAAGGACTCGGTCTTCAAGGCGACCCAGGACAGCGAACGCGACCGGGTCTACTTCAACCCGGCCGTCGCCCAGGCGAAGGCCGACGGGCTGCGCACGCTCGGCCAGTTCATCTACTACGACGCCATCGTCATGCACGGCCCGGGCACGGATCGGTCGAGCTTCGGCGGCATCCGGGCAGCGGCTCTTGCGAAGGCCAAGTCCCCGGCGCAGGGCGGCAACGAGACCGCCTACCTCAACGCGTTCCTCGATGTGCGCACCATCATCATGAAGGAAGAGGACGCGCACGATGACACGAGCCGCATCGACACGGAGCAGCGCACCTTCCTGAAAGCGGGCAACCTCGATCTGAACGTGCCGCTGCGGTGGAAGACCTACGGCGACTCGTACGAGATCCTGACCGAGCCGAAGTAGCCTCCGCCTCAGCGAGCACGTGTTCGCTGCGCAGTTCGTGTGGGTCGTTCGCGTGAGGACCCACACGAACCGCGCAGTGAGCCGGCCGGGGAGCTACCCGAGGTACGACATGACGTGCTTGATGCGCGTGTAGTCCTCGAACCCGTAGGCGGACAGGTCCTTGCCGTAGCCGGAGTGCTTGAACCCGCCGTGCGGCATCTCCGCCGTGATCGGCAGGTGCGTGTTGATCCAGACGACACCGAAGTCCAGGCGTGACGCGAGTCGCATCGCTCGACCGTGGTCCGCCGTCCACACCGATGACGCGAGCCCGTACTGCACGTCGTTCGACCAGCGGAGCGCTTCGGCCTCGTCGCCGAACCGCTGCACGGTCACCACCGGCCCGAACACCTCGTTCTGCACGATCTCGTCGTCCTGGCGAAGGCCTGTGACGATCGTCGCCTCGTGGAAGTAGCCGACGGTCCCCTGGCGCTTGCCGCCGAGGACGATCTCCGCGTGATCGGGGAGTCGATCGAGGAAGCCTTCGACCTGCGCGAGCTGGTTCGCGTTGTTGACGGGGCCGAAGAGGATGCCGGACTCGTCCGGCGCCCCTGCTGTCGCGTGCACCTTCGCGTACTCGACGAGCGCGGCGACGAACTCGTCGTGGACGCCGTCCTGGACCAGGATGCGCGTTGCCGCAGTGCAGTCCTGACCGGCGTTGAAGAACGCCGCGAACGTGATCTGCTCCACGGCGTGCGCGATGTCGACGTCGTCGAACACGACGACCGGCGCCTTGCCGCCGAGCTCCAGGTGCACGCGCTTGAGGTCCTTCGCGGCATCGCCCGCCACCTGCATGCCCGCGCGCACGGACCCCGTGATCGAGATCATCTGCGGTGTGGGGTGATCGACCATCGCGCGTCCCGTGGTGCGGTCGCCCGCGATGACGTTGACGACGCCGGGCGGAAGGAACTCGGCGCAGATCTCCGCGAGGAGGAGCGTCGAGAGCGGCGTCGTGTCGCTCGGCTTCAGGACGGTCGTGTTGCCCGCCGCGACCGCGGGCGCGAACTTCCACACCGCCATGTTGAGGGGATAGTTCCACGGCGTGACCTGGCCGACGACGCCGATCGGCTCTCGGCGCACGAAGGAGGTGTGCCCGGCGAGGTATTCACCGCCGGACTTGCCCTCGAGATTGCGGGCGGCGCCGGCGAAGAAGCGGATCTGATCGACCGAGGCGTCGATCTCATCGGCGACGAGCGTGCGGCGCGGTTTCCCGGTGTCCTGCGCTTCGAGATCGGCGAACTCGTCCGCGCGGCGCTCCATCTCATCGGCGATGCGGAACAGCGCGAGCTGTCGCTCGGACGGAGTGCTCCGCCCCCACTGTTCGAACGCCCGCTCCGCCGCGCCGAATGCGAGGTCGACGTCGTGCGCGGTGGAGACGGGCGAGGTGCCGTAGACCTCCTCCGTCGCCGGGTCGATGAGATCGAACCGTTCGTTGGCGTCGCTCGCCACGAGCCGGCCGCCGATGAAGTTTTTGAGATGACGCATGGCTGGGTTCCCTTCGGACATCGAGTGGGGCACCTTCACCCTCCCAGCCCGCCGGGCCGCCGGGCCGCCTGGCCGCCTGGCCGCCTGGCCGCCTGGCCGTCGGGAAGGAGCAGAACGTCCGGTCATCCTCGCACGTCGGGGGGGGAGTGTTCTCGATGGCCGCAATCGCGTCGCGCATCCGCCGAGGTGAGGCTTCCGGTTGTCCCCGAGGCTTCAGAACAACCGGAAGCCTCACCTCGGCAGCTCGGCAGCTCGGCACCTCGGCAGCTCGGCACCTCGGCACCTCGGCAGCTCGGCACCTCGGTGGGGACGGGATGCTGCGGCACGTCAGGAGGCGAAGCTGACGGTACTGTCGTCGTCGACGCCCCAGCCCGGGTTGTGCGCGATCTCGGGGGTGGCGAGGGTGAGGACATGCACTCGTTGCTCCATGGCGCCAGTGTGCCACGGGCCGCCGCCGACGCGCGATGGCAAGGAAAGGCGGGATCTGACTACTCGCCGCGCGACGCAGACGCATCGGTCGGCAGGATTTCGACGAGGAGCGCTTCGACGCGCGCCTTGATCTCATCTCGGATCGGCCGCACGGATTCGAGGTCCTGCCCGGCAGGATCCTCCAACGCCCAGTCCTCATATCGCTTGCCCGGGAAGATCGGACACGCATCACCACACCCCATCGTGATCACGACATCGGAATCCCGCACCGCCTCCGTCGTCAACACCTTCGGGATGTTGTTCGCGATGTCGATGCCCACCTCCGCCATCGCAGCGACCGCGACCGGATTGATCTCGTGCTTCGGCTCACTCCCCGCTGACAGGACCTCGACACGATCCCCGGCGAGCGCGGCAAGAAACCCCGCAGCCATCTGGGAACGACCGGCATTGTGGACGCAGACGAAGAGCACGGACGGTTTCTCGGACATACGACGATTGTCCTCCGGCTATGGTTCCCCGGCCACCGTTCCGGGCTCACGGTTCCTCATCCCGAGTCTCGCGATCATGTCAGCCGTGGGCGAGGACCTGCAGGCCGATGACGATCGCTCCGAGGACGACGAGCATCGCGAGGGCGACGAGCTGCTTCCACGCCGCCATCTTGGCGCGGCGCACGGCGAACCAGCCCACGAGGCCGAGGGTCACCAGATAGACGATCGATGAAGCGCGGAGCGCCGCGTGCAGGCTCATCACGTCGGCCCAGGCGAGGGCCAGGAGGATCGCCGGTGTGCCGACCGTCGCGAGCGCTCCGCCCGCGACACGGAACATCATGCGCCAGGAGGATGCATCGGGGAACGCACCATGGGCGGCGAGGTGGGCGATGATGTCCGACACGAGACCGGCGATCGTGATCCCGACCACACCGATCACGAGGGTGAAGAGCGCGTCCGACGCCGAATGGTAGTCGGCGGCGTTCGCGAGCACGAGGACGATCGCGAGGCCGGTGAAGCTCGCGTACACCCGTTCCTTCAAGTACTGCGCGACGCCTTGCACATCGCCCGGTTCGAAGCCCTCGCGTTCGAATCCGTCACGTCTGGATCGTCGTCTGCTCGCGTCTCGTGCCACGAAAGCACCCTAGCTCGTCCTGCCCATTCCTCCGCTCGCCCCCCACCCGCCGAGGTGAGGCTTCCGGTCGTCCTCGAGCCCCGCGAACGACCGGAAGCCTCACCTCGGCGTCAGGGGCAGGCAGGAGGCGTCGGAGGAGGGCAGGAGCGGAACCAATACGATCGAAGGGAGCACCGACGCAGGGCGACCGAGCACACGGACCGGGGAGACCATGACGGATCACACATCGCAACGCACGACCGACGGCAGCGCGGGAGACGCCGACTACGGAACGATCGGAAGCGGCTACGTCTCGTACCGCCAGCCGGATCCACGGATCTTCGCGGCGATCATCGATGCGTTCGGGGGCGCTCGAACGATCGTGAACGTGGGCGCCGGAGCCGGGTCCTACGAACCGACCGATCGCGAGGTCACGCCCGTCGAACCCAGTGCGTCGATGCGCGCACAGCGCCCGGAGTCACTCGCGACCGCGATCGACGCGACCGCTGAGGCGCTGCCGTTCGCGGATGACGCGTTCGACGCCGCGCTGGCCTCGTTCACGGTTCACCAGTGGACCGATCTGCGCGCCGGATTGCGGGAGATCCGACGGGTGACGACCGGCCCCGTCGTCGTCCTGACGTGCGACCCGTCCGCGCTCGACCGATTCTGGCTCGCCGACTACGCGCCCGAGGTCATCGCGACGGAAGCGAGCAGATACCCCGCACTCGATGCGATCGCCGAAGCCCTCGGCGGAACCGTCGAGATCGCCTCGGTCCCCATCCCGCCGGACTGCACCGACGGGTTCAGCGAGGCTTACTACGGCCGACCCGAACGGCTGCTGGAGCCCGGCGCCCGACTGGCGAACTCGGCCTGGAGCTTCGTCGACCGCTCCGTCGAGGACCGGTTCGTGGCGCGACTCGGGGAGGACCTGGCGTCAGGCGCCTGGGACGAACGGCACGGCACGCTTCGGCAACTCCCCGCGTTCGAGGGCTCGCTGCGCCTCATCGTCTCGCGCCCCTGAGCACAACACCCGCCGGTCCGGACCGCCTGAAACGAGGAGAACCGCTCCAGAGAAGGACCGAATCGCTGCAAGCGTCCTCCTCCGGAGCAGTTGTCCTGCGCCCGCGCGACCGGCGCCCCTGAGCACAACACCCGACCTCGTGCTGTACTGGGTGCCATGCACCTGAACCCGTACGGCGAGTACGCGGTCCTCCTCGCCGCATCCCTCGCGAACGACTGGCCGGCCGATCGCGCCGGCATCGTGGAGCGAACACGGACCTTCGGCATGACGATGACGTTCCCGGAGCTCGCCGATGAGGAGCACGAACGCGTGCGCGAGGTCGTCGACGAATGGCTCACGGTCGTCGACGAGCCGGATCCGCAGCGGCGCGCGACGATCTTGAACGCGCAGATGGCGACCGCGAGCGCGTATCCGCGACTCACCGATCATGATGGCGAGGGCTGGCATCTCCACTACCGGGACGCCGATCAGTCACTCCCCCACGTGCTGCGGGCCGTCATCAGCGTTGGCACGGCCCTCCACATCAGCACGCGCGGTATGAGTCGGTTGCGGCGATGCGCGGCGGGCGAGAGCCCCGGGGATCCGTGCCGGAGGGTCATCGTGGACGTCACGCGCGGCGGTCGACAGCGCTACTGCTCCGTGCGCTGCGCCAACCGAGACGCCGTCCGCCGGCACCGCGCCCGCGCGCGGGGAACCATGGCCTGATCGGATGTCGCACGGGCGGGTGACGATGGATGGCGACGGCTGACACCCGACCACGACGGCGGCCCCACGAAGACGGAGAGCCGGCGACCACGGACATGACCGCGGTCGCCGGCTCACCAGGTGTGCTCGTGCTGCTGACTGCTTACTGCTCGAAGGTCGCGTCGAGCGTGATGTCGACGCCCGTGAGCGCCTTGCTGACGGGGCAGGTCGCCTTCGCGTCCTCGGCCGCGCGGAGGAAGGTGGCCTCGTCGATGCCGGTGACCTCGCCGCTGACGGTGAGGGCGATGCCGGTGAGCTTGAAGCCGCCCGCCGAGTCCGGTCCGAGCGTGACGTCGGCCTTCACGTCGAGGGATTCGATCGTGCCGCCGGCTTCACCGAGGATCGCGGAGAACTGCATGGCGTAGCAAGCGGAGTGGGCGGCGGCGAGGAGCTCTTCCGGGCTGGTCGCGCCATCGGCGGATTCTGCGGCGCGCTTGGGGAAGGAGACGTCGTAGGTCCCGATCTTCGAGCTGCTCAGCTCGACCTGGCCGGAACCGTCGTTGAGGCTGCCGTTCCAGGCGGTGCGTGCGGTGCGAGTAGGCATGTGTGACTCCTTCGTTTCGAGAATTTCTCGATGCCGAGTCAAACAGAGAACGACCGTTCTCGCAAGCGCCTCCAGACGATTCCCTGCTTGAGAGGAGGGGGATCCTGCTCGAGGAGGACTGATTCGCCTGTTTGAGGGCAGGAAGATCACACGAGAGGCGGATGGGCTCGCAGGAATGGTCCCCATCTCGCGCGGTAGTCATCTACTCATACCGCTCTCACCGGTGCCGCCGAAGCCTACTCAGCCACGGAGGCGCGCGTCTCGGTCCAGTCGACGATGAGCTTGCGCTCGGCGAAGTACCAGGCGCCGTCGAGCTTCGCGAAGGCATCAAGATAGCGGAGCGACGCGATCATGATCCGGCGCTCCCCGTCGACCCGGAACAGATGGTGGGCGAGCGTGTAGCTCTCGCCCGTCGCCGAGTCGCCGTCGAGGACGATCGTGCTCTGGCCGTTGAAGTGCGTCGTGGCGTCGTACTGGTTCAGGTCTGCGAAAACGGGCGTGAGGGCTTCGCGTCCGTCGAGCGCGTAGCTCGCCTCGGAATGCTCGCCGCCCATGTAGACGACGAAGCGCGAGTCCTCCGTGAAGAGTGATTTCTGCCCCTCGGCGTCGCGGCGGTCCGCGCAGTGGGCGTAGGCATCGAAGAGTTCGCGAATGGCGAGCCGATCTGCGGTTTCTTCAGGGCTGATGGATGTATGGATGGACATGGTTCTCCTGATGTCGAGACGATTCGAGCGCGACGGATCGACCGATCGGACTCGGCGATCTGCGACGCGTTCAGCTAGAGTGGGGATGTTTCCACTTCATGCATCCGAGCGTAAGTGGAAAGTTCCCCACTTGCAAGTCTGGAGTCCGACATGCCCGGAAGATCCCCAGCTCTGCGCGCCGACGCACAGCAGAATCGCGATGCCATCCTCGAGGCGGCGACATCGGCCCTCCTCGACTCCGCAGCCGTCTCGATGAACGCGATCGCACAGCGCGCCGGCGTCGGGAACGCGACCCTGCACCGCAACTTCCCCACGAAGGACGCCTTGATCCTCGCCGTCTACCAGCACGAGGTGGACCAGGTCGCGGCGAGCGCCGCCGAACTCCTGGACGACCACCCGGCCGAGGACGCGCTGCGTCTCTGGATCGATCGGCTCGCCCAGTACGCCATGACAAAACAAGGGCTCGCAGGCGCCCTGCAGGCCGCTTCGTACTCGACCGACGAGCACTTCACCGAGGTCTACGACCAGATCTCGGGTGCGCTCGCCCTCCTCGTCGGCGCCGCCGTCGAGCAGGGCGTGGTCGCCGAGGAAACCGATCCGCACGACGTCCTCCTGGCCCTCGCCGGCCTGTGGCAGATGAACCCGGCGGGCGATTGGCGTGCGCAAGCGCAACGACTGTTCGACATCGTCCTCCGCGGCATTCGAGCCGGATAGTCGCCCACCTCCGCTCCAGTCCACGGTGATACGCTTCCGTCATTCGGCCGATGTCGAACCCTGATGGATGCGAGCAGCGGGCTGAGGTGATCACGTCGTGACGGACTTCGGGTACGTGTGGGTGGGGCCACTCGAGCACAATTCGGAGTATCAGCGCGACCTGCTCCGGCAGCAGGGCGTCACGCGGATCTACGAGGACATCAGCGGAAATTCCACCGCGGCGGTACGAGCCCAGCTGACGATCGCCCTCGATGAGATCGGCCCGAACGACACCCTCGTGATCTGGCGTCTCGACCGCCTCGCGAGCACCCTGCCGCAGATCCTGTCGCTCCTCGAACTCCTCGGCAACCGGGGCGTCGGCGTCAATTCGCTCTCCGAGGGGCTCACGACGACGGGGCCGGACGGGGCCGCACTGCTCACGGTGATCGGCGCCTTCACGGAGCTCGAACGGACCCTCACCCGGGAGCGCACGATGGTGAGCGTCTACGCCGCCCGCGCACGCGGCCGGGTCGGCGGACGACCCCGCGCGCTGTCCGCGACGAACGTGGAACGCGTTGCGATGCTGCGCGACCAGGGAGCATCGGTCCGGGAGATCGCCCAGCAGCTCGGCACCTCCCGCGCCACCGTGTATCGCGCCCTCGAACAGCAGGATGAGCCGGCCGACGATCCGGAGTCGGACGCGGCCGAGTCGCGCGACTCCATCACGATCAGCTTCAGCGCCCCGCAGTTCGGCGATCGGGAGTCCCGCCCGTCGCACCCGCTCAGCGGCGCCTGAGCAGCAGCCGACGAGACGCCCGCGCAGGACGTCGGGCAGGCTGCCGAACAGGACCTCGCGAAACCGATCGCCGTATGGCGCTCGTCGTGACGTGAATCGGCTGATTTCGATCAGAACTGTTCATTTGCGTCTCCGCGTCCATATGATGGCCGGGTGATTGCAGCGCAGCGACGCAACCTGATCCTCGACGCCGTCCGCCAGAACGGCGCGGTGTCGATCACCGAGCTCGCGGCGCGCCTGAACACGTCCCCGGTGACCATCCGTCGGGACCTCAGCTACCTCGACACGGCCGGCCTCCTGACCAGGACGCACGGCGGCGCGGTCGCCGATCAGTCGACTCACGAGCGCAGCTACTCGGAGAAGGTCGAGCAGTCGATCCCGCAGAAGTTGGCGATCGGCCATCTCGCGGCGACCCTCGTCGATGACGGCGACGTCGTGGTCATCGGCCCGGGAACGACGACTGAGGCGTTCGCCCTCGCGCTGTGCGAGCGGACGGGGCTGACGATCGTCACGAACTCGCTCCCCGTGGCGGAGGCGTTCGTGAGCAGCCCGGAGAACCAGGTCATCATGACGGGCGGCACGCTCCGCCCGTCGATCCGCGCGTTCGTGGGCGAAGCGACCAGTCGCACGCTCCGCGGCATCCACGCCGACAAGACGTTCCTGTCCGGAAACGGGCTCGTCGCGGACTTCGGGCTATCGACGCCGAGCATGCTCGTCGCGGACTCCGACCGGGCGATGGCCGCCGCCGCTCGCGAGGTCGTCGTCCTCGTCGACTTCACCAAATTCGGCCTCCGATCAGCCATCCAGACTGTGGACACGGCTGCGATCGGTCGCGTGGTGACGGATGCGACGACCCCGCCTTCCGAGCTGGAGGCCTTCCGCGACGTGGGTGTCCGAGTGGATGTCGCATAATCGGTTCTGGACTTTTGGACAGGTTTTAGCAACAATGCTCGCAGGGCAGTTTCGTTTCTGATCCGAAATGCCATGTTTTGAGCGTCTCGACCCGCCGAAGCGTCCTGCACCCGTTCTGCACCCCACAACAAGGAAGTTGGCCCACACCATGAACGCACCCAGATCCCGCCGCCTGTGGCTCGGCGTCGCAGCCGCAGCGGCAGTCCTGACCCTCGGCCTCACCGGCTGCACCAACACCGGACAGAGCACGGGCGGCTCCACGACCGCCGCCGACACGCAGCAGACCGCCAAGGCCTCCGACGGCCCCACCTGCACCCTCGCCGATTACAAGGGCGAGAAGATCGACCTCAAGGACGCGGTCGTCGGCTTCTCGCAGTCGGAGAAGGAGGACAACCCGTTCCGCATCGCCGAGACGCAGTCCATCAAGGACGAGGCCGAGAAGGTGGGCGTGAAGAAGCTCATCGTCACGAACGCCCAGTCGACCCTGTCGAAGCAGATCTCCGACATCCAGGACATGATCGCCCAGGGCGCGAACGTCCTCATCGTTGCGCCGCTCAACTCCGACGGTCTCGAGCCGGCCCTCAAAGCGGCCCGCGACAAGAACATCCCCGTCATCACGGTCGACCGCAAGCTCAGCTCCGGCGCCTGCGAGAACTACGTGTCCTTCCTCGGCTCCGACTTCGTCGACCAGGGCAAGCGCGCAGCGCAGCAGCTCATCGCGGGCACGGGCGGCAAGGCCGACGTCGCGATCCTCCTCGGCGCGTCCGGCAACGGCGTGACCACGGACCGCACGGCCGGCTTCGTCGACGAGATCAAGGCCAACGGCAAGGACATCACGATCGTCGCCCAGCAGACCGGCGAGTTCGCCCGTGACAAGGGCCAGGCCGTGACCGAGCAGCTGCTCCAGTCGAACCCGGAGATCACCGCCATCTACGCGGAGAACGATGAGATGGGCCTCGGCGCGCAGGCCGCCATCATCGCCGCGGGCAAGGTTCCGGGCAAGGACATCCAGATCTACTCGATCGACGGCACGAAGAACGCTGTCGAGCAGATCGTCGCCGGCGCGTACAACGGCGTCGTCGAGTCCAACCCGCGCTTCGGCCCCCTCGCCTTCGAGACGCTGAAGACCTTCCTCTCGGGTGAGCCCGTCGGCCAGAGCATCGTCATCGAAGACGGCGACTACACACCGGAGACCGCAGCTGACAAGGTGAATGCAGCGTACTGATCCGGTTCTGATCCACGGCGCCGATCCCCAGCGCTGAACCGGATCGCCGAACCATCCGCGGACGCGCTCGGGCGCCGACGGCGAGGTGACACCTCCCGCCGGCGCCCGGGCGCCGCACCGCAGCAGCACCCACTCGACGAAGAGAAGGAACAACGACGTGACGACGGAGTCCACCGCAGCCCCCAGCGTGCCCGTGCTCGAAGCTCGTTCGGTGACGAAGCGATTCGCGGGGGTCACAGCCCTCGACTCGATCGACTTCGTCGTCCGGCCCGGCGAGAGCATCGCGCTCATGGGCGAGAACGGCGCCGGGAAGTCGACGCTCATCAAGGTCCTCACGGGCGTGTACCAACCCGACGAGGGCGAACTGCGCCTCGCAGGTGAGCCGATCACCTTCGCCAGGCCGCTCGACGCGCAGAAGTCCGGCGTCTCGACGATCTACCAGGAGGTGAACCTGATCCCGCTCATGAGCGTGGCCCAGAACATCTTCCTCGGCCGTGAACCGCGGAACCGGCTCGGCCTCATCGACTTCCGCCGCATGTACGCCGACGCCCGCACACTCCTCGACGAGTACGGGATCCAGGTGGACGTGCGCCGCCCGTTGCGGAGCCTGGCCCTCGGCGTCCAGCAGATGGTGGCCCTCGCACGTGCCGTCAGCATCAACGCCGCCGTCGTCATCATGGACGAGCCGACCTCCTCGCTCGAAGCGCGCGAGGTGGAGACGCTGTTCCGCGTGATCGGACTGCTGCGGGAGCGCGGCATCGCCATCATCTACGTGTCCCACCGGATGGATGAGATCTACCGCGTGTGCGATCGCGTCACCGTCCTCCGCGACGGACGGGTCGTCCACGTCGGCGGCCTCCACGACCTCCCCAGGATGGAGCTCGTCTCCCTCATGCTCGGCCGTTCGGTCGAGAAGGTCGAGCGCGGCGGGCTCACGGCCTTCCACGCGTCGAACGCGAGCGATGCGCCTCCCGTGCTCGAAGCGTCGGACCTCAGCCGGAAGCACCAGATCGATGCGATCACGATGTCGATCCGTCCCGGGGAGGTCGTCGGCCTCGGCGGGCTCCTCGGCTCCGGCCGTTCGGAGACGCTCAAGGGGTTGTCGGGCGTGATGCAGCTCGATCGCGGTTCCGTGCGTGTGGACGGCAAGCCCGTCCGCAGCGGCTCCGTCCCTGCGGCGATCCGCGCCGGCATCGTGATGCTGCCGGAGGACCGCAAGAGCGAGGGCATCGTCCCGAACCTCTCCGTCCGCGACAACATCGTGCTCGCCGCCCTCCCCAAGCTCTCGCGCGGCGGGTTCTCCTCCAGGCGCAAGCAGGACGCCGTGGTCGACGTCTTCATCAAGCGCCTCCACATCAAGGTCTCGAGCCCCGACCAGATCGTCTCGGAGCTCTCGGGCGGCAACCAGCAGAAGGTCATGATCGCCCGCTGGCTCGCCATGACCCCCAAGGTCCTCCTGCTCGACGAGCCGACGCGCGGCATCGATGTCGGCGCGAAGGCAGAGGTGCAGGCGCTCATCGACGAACTCGCCCACGAGGGCCTCGCGATCGTGCTCGTCTCGAGCGAGGTCGAGGAGGTCGTCGAGGGGTCCGGCCGGGTCATCGTCCTCCGCGACGGATCGATCGAGACCGAGCTCACGGGCGAACGCGTCAACGAGCACGCGCTCCTCGCCGCCCTCGCGGGTGACGGCGATGCTGCCGATGCTGCCGACGACACGGACCCCGACGACTCCCCCACCACCGACGGCACGACGCCGCACGCGACGACGCCAGACACGACGGAAGCGAACGCATGACCCAGACCTCCGTGACCGTCCCCATGCCCTCGAAGAGCATGGTCCTCGGCATCCTGCAGCAGTACGGCGTCTACATCGCCATCGTCGTGCTCCTCCTCTACAACCTCTTCTTCACCCCCAACTTCTTCGCGATCGACAACTTCCGCACCCAGTTCGTGCAGGTCGTGCCGGTGCTCATCGTGGCCCTCGGCATGGCGCTCGTGATCGGGACGGAGGGCATCGACCTCTCGGTGGGCGCCGTCATGGCCCTCGCCGCCGCGATGATCCCCCTCTACATCGGGTACGGGCTCGTGCCCGCCGTGATCATCGCGATCGCCGCGGGTTGTGTGATCGGTCTCGTGAACGGGGTGATGGTCGCGTTGATCGGGGTGCAACCGATCGTCGCGACGCTCGCCCTCATGGTCGCGGGCCGCGGCATCGCGCTCCTCATCGCCAACGAACAGTTGAAGTCGGTGACCGACCCCGGCGTCCTCGCCCTCGGCCGCGACTCCATCCTCGGCGTCCCGTACAGCGTCGTCATCGCGATCCTCCTCGTCGCGGGCGTGGCCCTCCTCGTGAATCGGACAACGTTCGGCAAGCAGCTCATCGCGACCGGTGGCAGCCGTCGGGCCGCGGAGCTCTCGGGACTCCCCGTGAAGCGAATCCTGCTCCTCACCTACGTGCTGTGCGCGGGACTCGCGGCGGTCGCGGGCGTCATCGGCACGGCCCGCCTCGGCGCTTCGGTGCCGTCGACGCTCGGCAACCTCATCGAGCTCTCCGCCATCACCGCGGTCGTCGTCGGCGGCACACCGTTGACGGGTGGCCAGGTGAAGGTCATCGGCACGGTCGCGGGCGCCCTCCTCCTCCAGTTCATCAGCGCGACCCTCATCAAGCACGACGTCCCAGACGCGTACTCGCAAGTCGCCCAGGCGATCATCATCCTGTTCGCCGTGTACATCCAGCGCGGAAAGGTCTTCACGAAATGACCACGACTCTCGAACCGGCCGCCGGGCCGACGAGCGACTCGCAGGCCTCCCGCGAGCGCGTCGCAGGGCTGCTGCAGAGCTACGGGGCCGCGATCGTCCTCGTCATCCTCATCATCGTGGGCAGCGTCGCCTTCCCGACGTTCGCGACAACGGGCAACTTCGCCAACATCCTCACGCAGTCGTCCTTCCTCCTCATCGTGGGCGCCGGCATGACGTTCGTGATCTTGACGGGCGGCATCGACCTGTCCGTCGGTTCCGTCTTCGCGCTCGGCGGGGTGCTCGGGGCGTACGGCTCCACCTTCGGCCTGCTCGGGGCGCTCCTCTTCCCGCTCGTCGTGTGCGGGCTCATCGGGGCGGTGCAGGGTGCGTTGATCGCCTACGCGAGGATGGCTCCGTTCATCGTGACGCTCGCCGGGCTCCTCGGGGTGCGCGGGCTCGTGCTCGCCTCCACCGACGGCGGTTCGACGACGCCGCTCATCACCGATCCCGGGGTCAAGGCACTCGGCCAGAGCTCGTTCGGCGGCCTGCACTGGTCCGTCGTCATCGCGGTCGTCGTCGTGGTCGTCGGCTCGATCCTGCTCTCCCGTTCCCGCGGCGGCCAGTCCGTCCTCGCGGTGGGCGGGTCGGAGAGCGCCGCGACCCTCATGGGCCTGCCGGTCGCCCGGGTGAAGTTCAGCGTCTATGTGATCAGCGGCCTGTGCGCAGGCCTCGCGGGCGCCCTCAACGCCGCCTACTCCTCCTCCGGCGTCCCCACGGTGGGTGTGGGCCTCGAGCTCAACGCGATCTCGGCGGTCGTCATCGGCGGCACCCTCCTCGCCGGCGGGCGCGGGAACATCGTCGGCACGGTCGCCGGCGTCCTCCTGCTGAGCGTCATCCAGAACCTCATCAACCAGGTCGGCTCCCTCAGCTCCTCTGTCCAGGCCGTCGTCTCCGGCGGATTCCTCGCCGTCGTCGTCATCATCCAGACCGTCCTCTCCCGCACCCAGCGGTTGTAGGTCCCGAGACCCTCACCCCATCCGCCGATCCGCTCCACGCCTAGGCGAGGAGCCCGACCCGTAGCCCGCGGAATCCCGAGGGCCGCACCGCCCAACCGGTGCGCGCCCGCTCCTCGTGCTGCCCTGCCCCTGCTGTTCCGTCTCGCCCTGCTGTTCACCGAAGACCCCTTCAACGAAGAAAGGCACCTCGAATGACGTCACAACACACACCGAGATCCAGGGGGAGGACGGTTCTGGCCGCGCTCCTCTCCGGCGCTCTCGCGGTCGGAGCCGCCATCGCGATCGGCGGCACGAGCGCCGCGGCCGCGCCCGCCGCATCGAACACCCACGGTCTGAAAGGCGAGTACTTCCTCTCCTCCGGGCCGGGAGCCGACGACCTCGCGACCCTCAAAGCGACACGCCTCGACTCCGCGGTCAATTTCGCCGACCTGAACCCGAGCTACCTCGCGCTCACAGGTCGGAACACCGACACTGCCGCCCGTTGGACGGGTCAGCTGCAGCCGGAGTTCACCGAGGACTACACCTTCGCCGCCATCGGCGACAACGGCTTCCGGGTCTGGATCGACGGCGCCCTCGTCATCGACCACTGGCAGAAGGACTGGGACAACGAACAGACGAGCGCGCCCGTCGCCCTGACGGCCGGGCAGCGCTACGACATCAAGGTCGAGCAGTTCCAGGAGGCCGGCGGCTCGAACATGTTCCTCCGCTGGTCGAGCGCGAGCGTGCCGAAGCAGATCATCCCGGCCACCGCGTACTTCGCACCGGCCGGCTTCCCCGACTTCGTCCTCAGCTCCGAGGTGTCGACCGACGGGCTCTCGATCGGCGTCTCCTCGGAACAGGAGCTGGGCGGCATCGATGACGCGTTCCTCTCCCACCTGCAGGTGAAGGTCGACGACCAGCCGTATCCCGTCGACGGTCTCACGGTCGTGGACCCGACGCACTTCACGATCGACCTCGGCACGGCCATCAGCCGTGACGGCGTCCCCCGGCTCGTCTACGACGGCGGCGCCGCCGCGACGTTCGGCGGCAACCCGATCGAGGCGTTCGACCTGCCGATGATCAACTCATCGACGTACACGATGTCGACACCGTGGTCGGAGCTCGTCGACAAGGAGCACCCGCTCCCCGAGTACCCGCGTCCGCAGCTCGTCCGCGACCAGTGGACGAACCTCAACGGGCCGTGGGAGTTCCAGGGCGCAGCAGCGGACGCCGCTGTTCCGACCGGTCAGACGCTCGGTGAGACCATCACCGTCCCGTACCCGATCGAGTCGGTCCTCTCCGGCATCGAACGCCACGAGGACCACATGTTCTACAAGCGGACGATCGACGTCCCGTCCGACTGGGCGATCGGTTCCGGCAACCGTCTGCGCCTCAACTTCGGTGCGGTCGACTACCAGTCGACGATCTACCTCAACGGCACGAAGGTCGGCGAGCACACGGGCGGCTACCTGCCGTTCTCGGTCGACCTGACCGATGCGCTCGTCGCGGGTTCCGCACAGGAGCTCATTGTCGCCGTGACCGACACGACCGGCAAGGACCAGCCCGTCGGCAAGCAGCGCGCCAACCCGAGCGGCATCTTCTACACGCCGAGCTCCGGCATCTGGCAGACCGTGTGGATGGAGCCGGTCCCGACCGTCGCGATCGACGACGTCGTCACGACGCCCGACGTGCCGAACGGCGTCGTCAACGTCAACGTGGCCTCCGCATCGGCGGGCGCCTCAGACGTCGTGACCGTGACCGTCAAGGCGAAGGAGGACGGCGCCGTCATCGGCACCGCCACCGGAGCCGCCGGCACCCAGATCCCGGTCGCCGTTCCGAACGCGCACCTGTGGAGCCCAGACGACCCGTACCTCTACGACCTCGATGTGTCCATCTCGGGCGGCGACGTGGCAACGAGCTACTTCGGCATGCGTTCCATCGCCATCGCCGATGTGGGCGGGGTGCAGAAGATCGTCCTGAACGGCAAGCCGGAGTTCCTCCTGTCCACGCTCGACCAGGGCTACTGGCCGGAGAGCCAGTACACGCAACCGACGGATGACGCGCTCAAGTTCGACATCCAGAAGACGAAGGACCTCGCGTTCAACACGATCCGCAAGCACATCAAGGTCGAATCGGCCAGGTTCTACTACTACGCGGACACGATCGGGCTCATGGTGTGGCAGGACGCGATCCCCGGTGACGGCAAGATGACGTCGCCCGCCGCCGAGGATTCGCTCGTCGCGAGCATGCACGACATGGTCGACTCGCTGAAGGGCTGGACGTCGATCATCGGCTGGACCGTCTTCAACGAGGGCTGGAGCGAGTGGAACACGACGCGCACCGGTGAGATCACCGAGGCGATCAAGGCGCAGGACCCGTCCCGTCTGGCGAACGCCCGCAGCGGTCTCAACTGCTGCGAGCTGCCGGGCGACTCCGGCAAGGGCGATGTGATCGACTGGCACGTCTACCAGGGTCCTGGCTTCCCGGCTCCTGATGCGACGCGTGCAGCGGTCGACGGTGAGCACGGCGGTCTCTCGCTCGTGGTCCCCGGCCACACCTGGAAGGGCGCGTTCAGCCCCTACGGCGGGTTCTCGAACTCGGCGGACCTCACGGCCGCCTACGTCGCGAACACGGCGAAGATGATCGAGCCGGCCAGGACGTTCATGTCTGGTGCCGTCTATACGCAGATCAGCGATGTCGAGGGCGAGGTCAACGGGTTCTTCACCTATGACCGGCGCGTCGAGAAGATGGATCTGGCGCAAGTGACCGCGGTGAACAAGCAGGTGGTCGCTGCCGGCAAGCTCGCCGGCACCACGCCTCCGGCCGCCGGCGTCGTCGGTGACGCCGCCTACCCGCTCGACGAGGGCGAGGGCACGACGTCGGTCGACGCCTCCGGTCACGGGCACGACCTCACCCTGAACGGTGGGGCGTCCTGGACCGAGGGTGCGAAGGGCAGCGCGCTCCAGCTCTCCGGCGCAGGGCAGTACGCCTCGTCGGCCGGCACCGTCGTCGACACGTCGAAGGACTACACGGTCGCTGCGACCGTGAAGCTCGACAAGATCCCCGACGCATGGGCTTCCGCGGTCGCGCAGGAGGGTGGCAGCGAGCGCAGCTCGTTCTTCCTCCAGTACGGTGGCGGCGGGTTCGCGTTCAGTACGGTCGACGCGCGTGCGCTGACGCCCGTCAAGCCGACGCTCGGCCAGTGGTACCAGCTGACCGGTGTCTACGATGCGTCCTCGCAGGAGCTCCGGCTCTACGTCGACGGCGTGCTGAAGAGCACGGCGAAGTCGAAGGCCATCACCTCGGTGGGCCGTCTCCTCATCGGCGGCGCCCAGTGGGACAACAAGGTCGTCGACTTCTGGCCGGGAGCCATCGATGACGTGCACCTCTACGGTCGGGCGCTGTCCGCCGCCGAGATCGCACGGGTGGCAGGTGGCGACACTGCCGCCGCCTCACTGACGACCGACGCACCGACGGTGAAGCAGGGTGGGACGCTCGGCCTGCACGCTTCCGGGCTGACTCCCGATGCGGAGCTGACGGCAGCTGTCGACGGCACCGCCATCGGAACGGCGAAGGCCAATGCTGAGGGGAAGGCCGACTGGTCGTGGAACGTCGATGCGGCGTTCGCGCTCGGGGCGCACACGCTCACGGTGTCCGACGCCAACGGGGTTCTGGCCACGGCTCAGGCCGAGGTCACTCCGGGCGACGTCGTCGTTCCGACGGACCCGACCATCGTGGTCAGCGGACCGTCCGGTTCCACGATCAAGCGAGGCGAGAAGCTGACCGTCGCCGGCACCGGGTTCGAGACGGGGGCGGTCCTGACTGCCGTCGTCGACGCCCAGACCGTGAGCCGGGTTCAGGCGCTCGCCGCTCCTGCCGGCGCCACCGTGATCGGTGAGGCGACCGTCGGTGCCGACGGTCGTGTCGACTGGACGTGGACGGTTCCGGCCGATCTCGCGCTCGGTGCGCACACGATGACGGTGTTCGGCACCGACGGTGCTCCGTTGGCCGTGGCCGACTTCGCGGTCGCTGCAGCCGATCCGTCGACGCCGACCGACCCCGGAACGCCCGGCACTCCGGGTACCGGGACGCCCGGTGCAGGCTCCGGTGGTTCGAACGGCTCCGGCCTCGCGAACACGGGCTTCGCGTTCGGTGGCGCTGCGCTCGCAGCGCTCGTCCTCCTGATCGCCGGTGGTGGCGCGCTCGTCGCCGTCCGTCGTCGTCGGGCGGGGAGCGCAACGGAGTAGCGTTCGGACTCCGCCGATTCCAAGGCCCCGCTCGTTACCTCACGGTTGCGGGCGGGGCCTTCTGCGTGCGCCAGATGATCGTCTCGCCCGTCCTCGTCAGGAACGTCTCGAATGCGCTGAGCTTCAGCCCGCAGCGCGAACGAACAAGCTAATTGCGAGGGGGATGGCGGCGATCCCGGCCAGCATGACCGCCCCCGGTCGGGCGGTCTTCACGAAGTCCGAGTCTTTCGGGAGACTCCAGCCACCGACTCGCCTCAAAACCCTATCGACCGGGTGTCGAAAGACGATTGTCAATACTCCTACGACCGCAAGCACGGTAGCTCCTATGACCATAGACACGATCCTCTCAGTACCGACGCTCGATGCAGCATCAGCCAGTCATCCGTGCGGTCGATCTCGTTGGTGGCAGCACTGAGAACCAAAGCGTCCACCAGCTCGAGTCCCATTGTCGAATGCCCATGCCTGTTGCGTATCACCTGGCCCCAAGGGGGCAGGTCAGTGTCGTCTTGTAAACAAACAGATTTACGAGACACGAGGCCGGCCGACGACCCAGGTGGCTTCGGGCCCGGGGGTCCGCAGATCTTGCAGTCGTCGTTCTGTCTCAAGAACTCGTCTGACGGCACTGCGTGTCTCACCGAGGCTGGCGCGGGTTTCTGAGACATGCTGGTGCGACGAGGCAGATCGGATACACCAGAGTGAGCACCGCCGGCCAGGACGCGCAGCTGCAGCTCGACGCTCTTGTCGACGCTGGCGTGCAGAAGCGCGACGTGTTCGCGGACGTGACCTCCGGCAGTAAGACTGCAATCGAGCGGCCCGGTATGACGAAGCTGCTCGAGTACGCCGAGACCGGCGACACCGTGATCGTGTGGCGCATCGACCGTCTCGGCCGATCGCTGATTGACGTCCTCGACACGGTCGAGCTCCTGCGCGCCCGCGGGGTCCACGTGCGATCACTCTCGGACGGCATCGACCCGGCTACATCGACAGGCCGGCTCATGCTCCACTTGCTCGCTACCCTGGCCGAGTACGAACGCGAACTCATCGTCGGACGCGTGAACGCCGGCATCGCCGCGGCACGCGAATCAGGCACACGTTTCGGGCGCCCGCCCGTGAACCCAGACACCATCGCGGAGAAGCTCGCCATCGTCGCCGATGCCCGCAGCCGCGGCCGCACGGCCGCGGAGGCCGCTGCGCTCGTCGGCTGGAGCCGCGCTACCCTCTACCGACACCAGACCGGCGCCTCGAGCAGAACTACATCTGGCTTAGATTTTGAGCAGTTCGGTTTACCCAGATGCTGCACTCTGAGCCGCGCCTTCTCCAGCCGGCAGGCACTCCTCACGCTTCTGCAATGGAGGCTGCGCGAGCCACCCCAGGTAGGGCCGCGCTACAACACGGCCGGCTTCTTGACGGTATTCAAATCCGTTTGGGTATCGGCTGCCGGAACTGCCAACGTGGCGATGCAATCAGTTCTTGATACCGCGCTGCGCGGTAGTGAAAGTGCTCAGCTTGCTGGAAGAGAGTCCGTGTCCTTCCAGCAAGGTGGCCACAGCCTCCGGGTCCGTCCACACGCCCTCGGCGAGGGCCGTGGAGAAGTTGCGTAGCGCCGCTGCGAGCTCGCCGAGCCCTCTCTCCGTGATGATTTGCATACCCGTCACAGGAGTTGCATCCGAGAACGTAGTGATTGCGCGGTGCACCATGATCGGCACTGCGTGGGCGGCAGGGTCGTACCGCTGACCGAACCACAACATCGATGTCGCGAGCTGACCCATGTCGCGTTTACCGATGGCAGAACTCTTGGCCCCGGTTTTCGCTTCGATGACCCAGAATTTGTTGTCGCCGAGTGCCCAGAGGTTGTCCGGACCGGTATTCGTATCGTGCTCGGGCCGCTGCGATCCGAGCCCGATAAGCTCGCCGGCGCGACGCAGGGCCTCCTCGGTCTGCTCGACTCGGTACTCATTGAAGGCGAGGTCCTCGATGATGGATTCCACGTCCAGGCGTAGCGCGGCGGCGGTGGAGTACTTCTGTCCCAGGCGGGTGGCACATGTCACCGCCTGGGGTGAATGCGTTTCGAGGGCGACGAAGGTCAGTCCGGCGAGGGGCTTTGTGACGTTGGTGTTTTTCGCGCGGGCCTGGGTGAGGATCTGCTGACCGAGTTCTGGGCTGGTCATATCCGCGTACGTAGCTTGGAGCTCCAGCAGCCTCCCTGCGGATGTCTCATCCGTCTCAGCTGCGGCGACAGCAGCGATGCGATCACGGGCAGCAGTCATGTTGCCGTTCTGCGCCAAGACGTATGCCTCGCGCTCTGCAACCGCCGCATCTGAGACATGTCCCGGCGCCGGGGCGATGTTGCGCAGTGCCTTGAGGGCCAGCTCTACCCAGTTCTTATCCCGCGTGAGCGCCTGCTTGATGGTGTTGATTATCCCGCTGAGCGGCAGGTTGTCCATACTCGCCGCAACCTGACGCGAGAGTTTGAGCTGCTGCTGGGTTGCGGGACTAAAGCGGGTGACGGTACGAGGGTCCACGGTGAGCTGAGCGAGCCGGGGGCCGAGCAGAAATACAACACAGTGATCCTCGTTGCTGCGCACACCGCGGCCCATACCCTGCTCGATGCGCTGTACCTGGCGGTCGTCGATTCCAGAGCTGGCGCGGGCGAGACTGGAGCTCAGGCGTTCTTCTGCGCTGAATGCCTCAGGCAAACCGTCGAGAACAAGAACCCGACAGGCGTCGTCGGGAAGGTCAATGCCGTCGTAGCGGTTGACTAGCACAACGAGTCCGATGTGTTTCTTGCCACGGAGCTTCTTCACTGCCTCATCGATGTCGTCTTTCGTCGCAACGATTGCCGCGTGCGGTCTCCACGCCTCCGCCCACGGTGTGCTGGGGACAAGTACCACTGTGTTGAACGTTTTGCTGAGATTGACAATCTCCGTGCGAATTGCCTCGACTGTAAGCGCGGGACTGATCTCCTGCGGTGCGACGATCATCCGCTCGCCGATGTCACCGGCAGAGAGTGGAGTGATGGGCGACTGCACGCTGGCCGGAGAGGCGCCGAAGTCGGTGACGAGCACGCTGTCATCAGCAAGCGTCGCTGTGAGGAAAACCCGGTGTTTCGCTTCCATGAACGACGTCACGTGGTCAATGGGAGGACAGTGCGGCGTGATTGTGAGCTCGTGATTGGAGAAGACGGCGCGACATAGCGGCAGGACCTCCGCGACAGCCGGCCAGTCATAGAACAGGTCCTTCTTCTCACCAGTCTCTTTGCGAAGGAGCTCCCGGGCTTGTTCGACCTTCGAACGCCATGCCCAGAAGGGGACCCGCACAGGGGCGCCACGGCGGTCATCGCGTACGTCTAGGTACGAGTCGGAGGACTGCGTTCTCAGATCGTCCTCGAATAGATCCAGCAGGGGCATGAACGCGTCATTCTTGCGTGGTAGCGTCAACGACAGCTTCTCGCGGGTCGTGGCGATGGCAGCGTGCACGTCATCCACGACGACGACTCCGATAGGAGCGCGAGCACGTGTGGGCCGCCGACTCGAGAAGACAGTTCGTCCGTTTACCAGCTTATGGGCGTTGACGACGCCAATGGCCTCGCTGTTGAGATAGGCCGCACCATCGACATTGGTCGTAACTTCCACGCCGAGCTTTTGGGCCTCTGCAAGGACCTGCCCCACTAGATAGTCACTGGGGGCGACGAACAGGGCCGGTCCCTCGCCATCATTCAGGTAACTCTGCAGGATGATGAGACCGTCAATGGTCTTGCCGCCGCCGGTATTGACCTTAATTACGATGTCGCGCTCGTCGCGGCGTTCGTGCCACTTTGAGAGCACCTGCCCCTGCACGTCCCTTAGGTACCCATATCCAGGGGCTTTTGTCAGCTGGCTGTGCAGCTCGCGCGGTTCGATAGGAGCATCATCCGCGCCACTTGCCAGCATTGCCCCGAAGTCCACCATTGACCCAGCCCCGTCGCTCCTGCGGTGCAGCGGAACTCACGCGCTGCCAATTCGCCGCGCTGAGCCTGCCCCCGAGAACACCATAGACGCAACCAGCTGAACCTGTCTGCCTCAGACTCCTTAATTCCTCTCGATAGACGATCCCCAAATGAAACGCATGCCCGCCATTCGTGAGCTGATCCAGCCCGGGCCGAGACGCTGCTCACAAACGTCTCAGCCAGGTGTCGCAGATTCGGTTTCGGCCATGAGTTCCGAGCCGCCCTCGGACGCCAGATTCAGCGGGCGCCTGGCAGAGCGACCGACGGGCTCAGAACCGATCAATGCCGATTGCAGTCCGCTCATTGGAGGATTCCGACAGCTTTATACCAACCGTGAACCGGACGATGAGCGTCATGCAGTTAGGGCACCCCTGCGGGCAAATATGACCGGGCGGGATGAACCAGCATCTCCGCAATGACGCGGTGGCGACTCATCGCGGGCGACGACAGCGCCCGGTGGACGCCCCTCTTACGGGCAAAGGAGTCGCCGAACAGATTCCCGGCGCACGCACTTGTCTCACGCCACGTTTGAGCCTCGCCCTCGCGGATCATCAATGGTCATTCGAGGAAGTGTCGCGCAAACAACTGCATCTCATCACCAATACGCTGAGGTGGTGTCAAAACTCACTCCGCGCGAGTCCGCGCCTCCGGCCCAGGAGAAGGTCGTGGTGTCGCGCAGCGGGAACACCTGCGCATACCCCGGATGCGAGTTAGTCCTCACCATGGAGTCGCTTACAGTCGGCGATCGGCCGAAGGCGACGGGGAAGGTGGCGCACATCTGCGCGGCGAGTCCTGGCGGCCCGCGGTATGACGAGACGATGACCAAACAACAGCGGGGGTCGGCGGATAACCTCATCTACCTGTGCGGCCCGCATCATGACGCCGTAGATGCCCAGCTCGAATTGCACACTGTCGCGTTCCTACGCGAGGCCAAGCGCGTGCACGAGGCCAAGGTGGCGCGCGGCGTTCGTGCGGGCCTTGGGGATGTGACGTACGCGGAGCTGTCGATGATCTGCACGGTTCTGGTGGGAGCGAAGGAACCGCCGACGCCGGTCCAGGTGGACATCGCGCTCCCTGTTCAGCAGAAGATCCAGCTCAACAAGCTCGGTCCGGGAGCCGTCGAGCTCATCACCGCGGGCCTTTCCCAGGCAGACCGCGTAGAGCGCTTCATCGCGTTCCAGTCCGACTGGAACCCGGGCTTTGGCAAGACGCTCGCCGCGCGGTGCAAGAGCGATTACTACTCGGCGGTCGCTGACGGGCTTGAGCCCGACGAGGTGTTCGACTACCTCGTCCAGCGCGCGTGGGATAACGCGGGCCCTCAGGACACGCCTCAACTGCGCGCAGCTGCCCTAGCGGTGGTCGCCTATCTCTTCGAGATCTGCGAGGTGTTCGAGCGTGAGTGAGCTGTTCCCTGACAAATTCACCCCGATAGCCAAGACCCTCGTGGGGGAGGCTGCGACAATTCTCGGGCTCATGGGTGTACGCAGTCTCAGTGTCGGTCAGCTGTTCGTCGAGTTTCGAGAAGCGGTGCCGAGCTCGCCCTTTGACTCGTTCGCCGCGGCGCTGACGTTGCTGTACGGCGCCGGCGCCATCAATCATTACGACGGAATCTTGAGGGCCAATTAGTGCTGGTTCGTCTGAGTGCCAACAAGGCCGAGTTCAAGCCCATCATGTTCAAACCTGGGTTCAACGCGGTCGTCGCCGAGCGCGCGCCCGACTCGACCGATCAGGACAGCCGCAACGCCCGTGGTAAGTCGACACTCCTCGCAGTTCTCAACTACGTCCTCGGCGGCACATTCGATAAGAAGATGCAGTTGCTCGCCGATGACGGGTGGGAGTTCACTCTCGAGCTTCAGCTGTTCGGCGGCACCGTGAGCGCCACCCGAGCACTCGCCGCCGGCAAGCGGCTGCAGATCGCGGCCACCGGCGACGCGAAGGCGTTCATCGCGCCCTATCTTGTCGAAGGTCAGATTTCGGGCGAAGAGTGGAAGGAGCTGCTGGGGCTGGGGCTGTTCCGTCTGGAACCTTCCGAAGAGAAGATCACCGGCGGCATTTCGGTCCGGACGCTGCTCTCCTATGTCATCCGCACTGAGGCGCCGAAGGACCCGCTGAAAATCGTCTCTGTGCAGAGCGCCACTAGCAGCCGCGAGCACATCGCGTTCCTTCTCGACCTCGACTGGAAGGTCGTGCTCGACCTCGCCAACGTGGACAAGGGGCTCCAGCAGCTCAAGACGATTACGGCCGCGGCCCGCGATGGACTCGTGACAACCCTCCGACCCGAAAGCGATCTTGCCCTCGAGCGAGCAGCGCTCCTCAACGAAGTCGAGGAGTGGGCGGGACGAATCGAAGGCTTCCGTATCCTGGAAGACCCCAATTCGCTGGTGCAACGGGCAGACGAATTAACCGCGCAGATTTCCGTCCTGCGCGACGAAGCGGTCGTCGATGGCCGCATGCGCACCCTCTACGTCTCATCACTCACCGACGATAGCGACGCGCCTGCTGAGCCCGTCGACGTCGAAGCGCTTTTTGCGGCGGCAGGCGCCGTACTCGCGGATGGATTCATTCGACAGATGCGAGATGTTGCCGCCTTCCACGCCAGCCTTCTCACGAACCGACGAGCGTTCTTGCGCAGCGAGATTGAGAGCCTCGACGACCGCATCGCGGTCCGCAAAGCCGAACTCTCCCGACTCGACGAACAGCGCGACGGCACGCTCCGCACGCTCGATGCGGGAGGTGCGTTGGACGAATTGAACGCGCTGCGAAACGAGCTCGCGAGCGTCCAGGCGCGCCTTGCCGCGATCGACCTTCAAATCGAGCAGGCCCGCGAACTCGTCACCGCCCGCGAAGACCTGAAACTCCAGCAGTCGACTCTGCGCAAAGGGGCGAGTGAGCAGCTCGCGGGCTCCCGGCAGAAACTCGACCACGTCGGCGCTCAGTTCAGCCAGAAGATGCACCGGCTGTACGGCAAGGGCGCCGCCCTCACAGTCGAGGTAGACAACGCGGGTTACAAGTTCACCGTGACCGTCCCTGGCTCGGGAAGCAGCGGAGTGGATCGCATGAAGCTCTTCTGCTTCGACCTCACGCTGCTTGAAGAGGGCGCTGCTTCGGCTCGGCATCCCGACTTCCTCGTGCATGATTCGGTGGTCTTCGACGGCGTCGATCCTCGCCAACTTGCGAACGCCCTGCGCTTCGCGCAGGAGATGGTGCAGACCACGGGTGGGCAGTACATCTGCACCATCAACAGCAACGACATCCCGCCCGATGTGTTGGAGGAGCCGTGGTTCAAGGGCGGCATCGTGCGATCCATCCTTGACACGGAGGTAGGCGGCCTGTTGGGACGTGAATTCTAGGACCCCGGAGTATTGAGCTGCCTGTTCTCGGCGACAGTATCGGACCTCGAAAACGACGGTTCGTGGTCGGTCGCATCCTGCTCCGCAAACTCCGCGAGGCTCTGATCTGGGGCATCGCCTGTCTACATCAAAAGCAACTCCGCTTCGAGACCGCCCGAAACAAGGTGATCTCGATCAGAGCATGAGGAAGGTCTTCTCAATGATGAGTGAGGCGCAGGCGAGTCCCTCTTCGTTGCCGACCGGTGGGCGCCTTCTCACGATCCGAAGCGCCACAATTTGTACCGAACGCCGGCTTGCTCGGTAGGCTCGGCAAGGTTGAGAGGAAAGCAATGACACTTTGGTCAGATCGCTACGTCGTTCATCCGCTGTGGCCAGAGGTCGACGCCGTGAGGGCTCAACTCAATGCGCTAGACATCAGCGGGGATGATCGCAACGGACAAGCTGTCCTGTCCTATGTCGGAATCGTCGTCGAGCTCCTTGAACGCCGCCGCTCGGAAAGCGATCCGTTGGAGGTTACGCCAGCGATGCTCACAAGCACTCAGAATGCAACCTCGAATCTCACAAGCACGCTAACCAATATCGGAGCAGGGGTCTGGCCGATTGACATGGCGACCGCGGCCACCGATTCAGTGATGGATACCTTGGCTTCATGGCCCGTGGTCAAGCCATCACGGTATCTGTCGGGCATACAGGCCGCAATCGAAGCCTTCGCCAACAGGGTTGCAGAAGCTGTATCGCGAGTGGAGGTTCAAAGTCAGGCACTTGAATCGCGGATCGGAGAGTTGGACACTCGGGAGACCGAACTCTCGACGAGCGTCGACACGGAGAGACAGCGAATAAGGGAGGCTGTCGCCGACTTCAAAGTGGAGGCAAATCAGGCAATCCAACACGTCACTGATTCCCAAGAATCGGTCATCGATGAGTTGAGAGCAGGCTGGACCGCGACGGACGCCGCCTACAGGAACGAGGCGGAAGCAGTCCTCAAACAGCTTCACAAGCATGAGGACTCGGCTCGCAAGACCGTTCACGCCACGACCGCGCTCGTCGTAGCAACAGACTACGGCAGATACGCGAGAAACAAGACGTTTGCCGCATGGGTATGTGACATCGCCGCTGCGTTCGTGGGCGCAGCTGGTGTGACAGCAATTATTTGGCATTTGTTCACAATCGATCCTGATTCGGACTCCAACGTGGGGCTGTCTCTCACCCGCCTCGCGGCTTCACTTGGGACGCTCGGAATCGCTGCACTACTTGGGCGTCGGGGGCAACAGCACCATGCGGAAGCTCGTGCTGCAAAACGTACCGATCTCGCTCTGCGACGGGTCATGCCTTTCATCGCCAATCTTCCTGAAGACGAGCAACAAGCCATCGTGCTGGAATTCACGGAGCGAGTTTTCATCCGCGGCGATCTCGAGGCATCCACAACAGCAGAGGCCTCACTGCGCGAACGTCTAGCAGCCATTCGGACGGGCCGCGGCAAACCGACACAGGAAGCTTGACGACACCAGGATCGGTCGAGCCTTCGGCCGCCATCCGTCAATACAACCCATCACCTCGGCGCAGCCTGGGAAATCAACCACTTTGCGACGCGCTCTAGGCATAAATACATATGCGCCTAAAGCACTGCTAATATATATTACGGCAACCTACTCGCCGGATACGCTCAACCGTCCTCCAATCCAGGGCAGGGTCCCCCACCCATAACTTTTGATGAGTCAGCCCACCGGCCCGGTGCGCTTGCCGTCCGGAACAAGCGCCCACAGCAAAAAGGTCAATGGGAGCCAAATCGCGGCCACGGCCAGGTTTATGAACACACCCAACAGCCAGGCCCAACCGCCCATCGTGCCCGAGTTGTACCGGTGATTCAAAGCAGCGATCAGGAAGCACACCGCAACGACGACAATCCAGAACGCGATTTGGTCCACACTCCACCCATACGCGTAAAACGGTGCCAGAATCCACGCCGTCGGTGCCGCCCGAGCCTCCACGACGATGTCGGAGGTAAGGAAACTCACCGCCACGCACAAAGCGAGAACGATGCTCAGCGCATCACGTACGGGTACGTCCTGGAGGCTGGAGACTGCCCACTCGTCCACCGCGGAAAACCATGAGCTGATCGACTGCGCGTGAAACCAGTCCGCGCCAGCAGCAAGAGCCGCGAATGGCGCCTCCCCAGCCGTCGCTCCTGCAATCGTCGCAAACGCCAGCACCGAGGCAAGAAGTCGATACGGCGCATCCCACTTCAGATTCGTCAGCTCTGCCAACGATTTGCTGGCCGTCATGCCATCAATCACGCCCCACCACTCCCCCACCTACTACAGCGACTCGGTTCCCGTTGTCCTACATGTCAGGTGATTCCACCACATCTCACAGTGCAGCCTAAAAGCGCTCGGGCGAGAGGCCCGCCGTCGACGACCATCCGCTGGTTCTCAACCGCAGTTTGGGTACACCGAAGTACACTCAGTACACAGGAGTTCACTGGAGGTGGGCGGCCGCCGACAAGCGTTCACCGACAGCCAGATCCGCAACGCGATCAGACTCATTGACGCCGGCGAACCAGCCACCCACGTCGCACGCGAACTCGGCATGTCACGCGCCACCAACGAGGCCGCACAGAGATGACGGACATGGTTCCAGCGGCTAGCGCCATCATCATTGACGACCAACACCGTGTCGTACTCGTGCTGCGCGGCACCGAGCCCGAAAAGGGGCACTGGTCCATACCCGGACGTGCGAACCAGGACAGGTTCGCGCTGCTGCGCAGATCCAGCACGCACAGGCTGATCCGTGTCGTTCCGGGCAGGGCATCAGTCAGATAGCGAAGAATCGATGAAACGAATAATCGCCATTGCCAACTCGCCAGGCGCTTCTTCCGCTACATGGTGGCGTGAGTCAATTCCATAACCGCGAACATCGGTGGCCCAGTCTCGCCAGATCGCCAGCGGATCGCCGTAGAGATCTTCGAGATCGTCTTGCAGTGACCACAGCGCGAGCACGGGCATGGAGAGCTGACGGCCTGCCGCCTTATCCACTCCCTCGTCCACTCGATCAACACTCAGTCCCGCTCTGTAGTCCTCGAGCATTGCCCGGACGACACGCGGGTTGTGGACTGCTTCTCGCCACTCCGCATAATTCAAAGCCCCCATCAGCTCCGGATCCGCTCCGTACCAGGCCTCTGGGTCAGCGTTGATTACTCGTTCCGGAATATCCGGTTGGGCGAAGAAGAACCAATGCCACCAACGGAGCGCGAATCGCGCGTCGACGCGTGCAAGATGTTCACTGATCGGTACACAGTCAACGAGCGTCAGCCGATCCACGCGCTGTTCGTGATCGAGCGCGAGACGAAAGGCGACGTAGCTGCCGCGGTCGTGCCCGACGAGGTGAAATCGGTCGTGTCCAAGCGCCGTCATCAACTTCGCCATGTCATTGGCGACGGCCCGTTTGGAGTGGGCGCTATGGTCGCTTGTCGGTTCTGGCCCGATCGACGCACCATACCCACGAAGGTCTGGGCAGACAACGCTGAATCCCGCGGACACCAGGAGTGGCGCGACTTTGTGCCAGGTTGCACCGGTTCGAGGGTGACCGTGCAAGAGCAGGATCGCTGGCCCACGACCACCGTGACGCACATGGATAACGGCGTCCTTCACATCGATGTCTTCCGTTACGAATCCATTGAACACACAACCATCTTGGAGCATGTCTCCTTCGCCCGGGTGACGAGTTGGGCGACTGGCGGACAGAGGTCAGGCGCGACTCACGCCGCAGATGTCTTGGTACCGAACTGTCAGACCTCGCAACATCGAGACAACTACGGGGTCATCGCACGCGCGCGCGATGACGTCTCCTCGTCGGCAGCGCTCTCTGGGCAGCACCTGATCAACGCGGCAAAACAGAAGATCCGCGTAGAAGCCGTCGCCGTGAATGTCGAAGTGCGCTTGCCGGCCGACGAGTGCGAACGCTGGGCCGAGACCGCGGTTAGCCGTCCTGATCACCGGTGGGCACACGCACTTCCATCCAGGGTGCTGTGCTGACCGGTGGAGACGATCAACGGTTCAGCCGATCGTCGTGTCCTCGCGGTGCGCAGAGATCGGGCGAACGATGAGCGAGTTGTCCGAGTCGGGTGAAACCCAAATGCCGGCTGCATATGGAATTGAAACCACGACTTCACTCTGAGGCAGGGTGACCGAGAACGACGTCACCTCCACGAGCGTTGCGTTTGGAATTCGTTTCTCGTAACCGAACGCGAACACAGCCCACGCGCTCCCACCAGGCTCCGCAATGACATCGGTTGTGCCGACCTTCCAAGCGTCATCTTGCTTCGCCTCAGGGAGGGCAGGTGCACCATCGCCGCCAATGGCCTCTACCGTGGGGAACCCGCCGCGGATGATGCAGGCATTGTCACCAACGTTCCGGAGTTCAATGTTCACGATCGGGTTCATTTCGAATGAGCCAACGAGCTGCTCCGCTGTGCAGTCGACCGGATCGGCGGCCGCCGTCGGCGATCCGGTGGCTTCCGCGGTGACAATCGCCGGTTCCTTCGGAGCGTCTGGAGCGCAGGCCGCAAGGAGCGCGATCACCCCGACGCCGCATGAAAGTGCTGCCCAGTTTCGGCTGATCGTTCGTGTTTTCCCCATGAGCCCGACCGTAACACCCTGCTTGAGAACGGGCGGACGGCCCACATACCCCTGGCTAGCACTCGATGCCTCAACTCCTCAACTCCTCAACTCCTCGACACCTCTCGCCGAAACGAGACCTGCTGCGAACTCGGCACAGTCCCCCCGAGGAGCTGACGCCACGCGACGGGCGGTCGAGAGAGTTGCTTGAGGTGTTCAGATCGACCAGGCTCACCCCATGCGCCACAGAGTTCTCTTTACGGTTTCGCTCCTCGCCATGTCGCTGACGGCCTGCGCAGCACCAACCGAGAGACCCGGCGAGCTACACACCACTCCTCCTGCAGCATCGACGACTCCGACAAGCGGCGTGGCCGAAGTCAACGAGGCGAACATCTACGAGATCCGCGTCGAGAAGATCATCAACGCGGGGCAACTCGCCGAGGGCGACCGGGCAAACGTGAGCTTCGCACCACAATCTGAAGCCACAACACTGATACGGGACGACGGATACTTTGGCGTGTACTTCGAAGCAGAGGACGGCAACAACACGTTCCAGTCAGCAGCGGGCATCGTCTGCATCGCGAAAGGCAACTCGACGAACCCTGACTGGGATCGATTCGGTGTGGGGCCAGTACTCCTCACAATTGCGGAGATCGAGCACACCCTGCAACTCGAAGTCATGCCATAACTGAGGCTGAATGCCAGGCGCGAGCCGGCACCGGACGACGGTCGCCGTGACGCGCTTCGCACGCGAACACGGAGGCAGCAGCGTGACGGCCGATGTCGTCCCCCAAGCAACACACCTCGGAATTCTCGACGACAGCGCACCGATGGGGCGCTGGATCCTCGAGCACGCGAAGCAGCGCTGAGACGAACGGTGGGACAACCAAAGGGCGGCTAGCGGTCTGCACTCGCTTGGGCGGGCGAACGCGGACCGAAGGGCTCGGTGAACCATGTCTCATTCTGGCTGAAACCGCTCCCACTGCGTATTGACATCCCGCCAGCCCAGAGGTCTTAGCTACGCAGGCCCTTCACCCCTCGATATCCGAGCCACAAGCCGAATGGGATCAGCAGCACTCCGAGAATCCAGACAGGGATGCCCCGGCGGGTTATTTCGGCTCCCCAGACGGCGAGGGCAAGGACGGCCATGATCTCAACAAAGATCGCCAGCCCGAGGAGGGCCCAGGCGTTACCGCGGGAAAGTGTGCGTTCTGCCATCAGATGACCCCCAAGCGTTTCTCCTCGATGTTCTACAAGATCAGGTAAATCCTAGGACCGCGTCACCCAGCACCCCGCAACCCACAGCGGCTGCGACCCGACCCGCATCGACGCATCCTCCTCGACGACGCTGATGTCCGCGGTCCTCTGCCTGGACGACGACGCACCGTTCGCCTGCCGTATGCACCAAGCCCGACGTCGCTGCGCCCGCACTACGAGTACGCGGCCGGATTCACCACCCGGGTCGGTTACTTCCCTGGGGCGGAGGCACGAGTCGCGGCTGCAGCGACGGGGAGAGCATCGCTCGGCTCGCGATGCAGCAAGCGAGCGAGATCATCACTGGTCTCTCCGAGGAAGCCGTGCCTGACGGCGGTGTGGATCGACATCAGCATGGCTGGCTGAAACGGCTTCAGTCCCACGTGCTCCAGTTGCTCGCGCCGTTCCTGCAGCGAGATGTCCACCGGTGTCACGCCGATCCGCGCGGCGACCTGATGAGCGGTGATCGGGGTGCCGACGAGATCGTACGTCTGACCGGAATGTGCGCCGGGAGCAGCCGCCACAACGGCCGCGGCCTCCGCGAGGTCGTCCCGCGTCACAGCGGCGAGCGCTCCATCGCCGAACGCCGACGTCAGCCGCGTGCCCGACCACTGCAGGAGGGAGCCGAACAAGTCGGCGTACAGCCCGTTCCGCAGAATCGTCCACGACAACGTGCTCCGCTGCAACCGCCGCTCCGTCCACCGATGAGCCAGCGCGAACGCGAGATGGTCGCCCTCACCGACGACGCTCGTATAGACGACATGGGACACCCCGTCGCGCTCGGCCGCGGAAACGACCGCCCCATGGCGGGCGATCACCACGTCGTCCTCCGCTTCACCCGCGGAGACGAGGACCAGGGTGTCGACACCCTCCAGGGAGATGGTCTCAGGCTGGTCGAAGTCGAACACTCGGGATGCCACCGCACTGCTGCGGCTGCTTCCGATCGCGGGGACGCCACGGTCGACGAGATGGGACAGGATCGCGTGGCCGAGCTTGCCGGTGACGCCCGTGACGAGGATCAACTGATCGCCTTTCGTGGTTCTCGTGAGTAACTACACTGATTGTGTTCCGGCCGGCAGGACGTCACAAGAAGGCACTCTCATGTCACTCACGCACACGGAAGTAACCGCAGATCTCGAACCCTGCGGAAAGCACGACCACCCTGACTGCGGCATCCGCGACGTCCTCGACCGGGTCGGCGACACCTGGTCGGTCCTCGTCGTGGTCGAGCTCGCGTCCGGGACCCGGAGGTTCCGCGAACTGCAGCGCGCCATCGACGGAATCTCCCAGCGGATGCTGACGCTCACCCTTCGCCGACTCGAACGAGACGGCCTCGTCGAACGCACCGTCTACCCGACCGTCCCACCACAGGTGACGTATGCACTCACCGAATCAGGTCGGAGCCTGACCCACCTCGTCAAGGCGCTGGCCGACTGGTCACTCCAGCAACGTCCCGCCATCGCTGCTGCCCGCCACCGGTACGACGAGTCCCATCCGGGGCACCCGATCCGCTGACGGCGTCCTCCAGATGATCGTCTCCGACGCCCCACCGGGCGAAGTGTGACGTGGTCGCCGGTCTCGCGCGCCTCTCGTTCCGTTCTGATCGCACGAAGCACTGCTGCGGCACCGTCTCAGTTCACCTGCACGACCGCCTTCCCCTTCGCGCGTCCCTCGCTCTGCTCGAGGTGGGCCACGATGGCATCGTCCCAATTCATGATCGCTGGGGCGGGAATGGTCAGATCCTGCTGCGTGAGTGCGAGCACACCGGCGATGAGATCGCGAGTCCGTTCGGGCACGGTGCGGCTGAGATTGATGATGCTGAAGCCGGCGAGCGTGAGATTCCGTGTTCGGAAGTCTCCGGGCGTCGGGCTAGCGGCATCGCTCTGACCGGCGGCCGCCCCGTAGGTGACGACGGTGCCACCGGGTGCTACTGCAGTCAGGGAATCGGTGAGGATCTCGCCGCCGACCGACTCGAGGACGACGTCGAAAGGCCGATCGCCTGCCACGTGTTGAGCTCGAGCGATGAAGCCGGGGCCGCGTTCGATCCCGGTCACGCTCGTTGCGAGACCGCGCAGTTTGGATGCGGAACCGACGCCGCCGACGATGTGGCCGACCTGGTGCCGCGGAAGAAGTGCAGCGAGTGCGTGGGCGACCCCGCCCGCTGCGCTCGTGATCAGCACGTTGTCGCCTGGACCGACGGCGGACCGGCGAATGAGGCCGATGGCGGTCGCCCAGGTCAGTGGGATGCTGGAGGCCACCGCCGCATCGAGGTCATCCGGGATCGCCACGGTGAGGGTGCTCTCTGCAACGACGAACTGTGCCAGCCCGCCGCCGTCGACGGTGAAGGCGACCACTCGCTCCCCTCCCTGGAACCCGGTGGTTCCTTGGCCGAGTCTCGCGATGCGGCCGGACACTTCCATGCCTGGCACGAACGGCCATCCCGAGGCGTAGCCGGGGATGCCGCGACGGGCGAGCGAGTCGGTGAAGTTCAGGCCCGCGTACGCAACTTCGATCAACACCTGACCTGGCCCCGGATCGGGTATCGGAACATCGGTGAATCGAAGCACCTCGGGCCCGCCTGGCTGCGTCATCTGCACACTCTTCATATGCGAACGGTAGCACTTGTACGATGATCGTCGTACTTTCGTATTTACGTATTGTCGTACACTGGCGTCGAGGAGAACACATGCGACCGCTTCCACCACCCCCAGCCAGGCTCGACCTCTTCGCCGTGCTCAATTGCCTTGCCGATCCCATCCGGCTTGCGATCGTTTCCCAGTTGGCCGCCACCGAGGACATCCAGTGCGGGGCGTTCGACGTACCGGTGACCAAGAGTACGTTGACGCATCATTTCCGGGTTCTGCGCGAATCCGGTGTGATCGAGACGGACCGGTCTGGAACGAGATCACTCAACCGGCTGCGGCGATCCGAGCTCGACGACGCATTCCCAGGGCTGCTCGACTCCGTCCTCAGTAGAAGTGAGTCGGCGCTCGCCAACAGCCTCACCCGATGAACGGACGCGCCTGAGGCCGCAACGCCGCGACAGCCGGCCGGCCTCCAGCTGCCGACGGCGCGGGTTCAGGGCCAGCTGGGCGCTGGTCGAGGGAGAGGGGTTGCCCCCTCCGGACGCATGCCGTCGAAGATGATGCCGAGATAGCGTCGCCACACATCCGGTGGAGGATCCGTCAGGTACTCCATCGTGTGCACCGGGGCGCAGATGAGCAGGAACACATCCGTGCCGGTGATGTCGGGGCGGATCGCGCCAGCATCGCGCGCGCGTTGGACGAGGAAACCGACGTGGGCGAAGAGCTCGTCACGGAGGTTCGTCACCGCAGCGTTACTGGCGCTCGCGGACATCAGGAACGTCACGTCGCGTTGTTGTCGCCGGTCGGCGGCGAGGGTCAGGAACTCGAGAAGGGCGGCCCCGGCGTCCGGCGCCTCACGCAGCCGATGAGCACTGGTGGTCAGGATCGCCATGTGGACGTTCACGATGGCCGCGATCAAGTCATCCTTTGTCGCGAAGTGCCGGAAGACCGTCCCCTTCGCAACACCCGCGCGCTTGGCGATGTCCGCGATGGAGGCATCGATGCCGTGCTCGAAGAACTCCTCCTCCGCCGCCGACAGCAACAGATCGCGGTTGCGCACTGCGTCGGCTCGCAGCGCTTTCGGTGAAGTCGTCACCAGCCGAGCATATCAACTTGACCGCTCGGTCATTATCCGAATAAGGTGACCCGGGACAACGTAACCGACTGGTCACCTTAGGAGACTGTATGCACATCAACGGCGCAACCGCACTCGTCACCGGAACCAACCGAGGCCTCGGTCTGCACTTGGCCAAAGAGCTCCTGCTCCGCGGGGCCAAGGTCTATGCGACCGCCCGTCGCCCCGAACTGATCGACATCCCCGGCGCCGTCGTCCTCCCCCTGGACATCACCGATCAAACGTCGGTCGATGCCGTCGCAGCACAGGCCGGAGACGTCGACATCGTCATCAACAATGCCGCCTTCACGGACGGCGGG
Source organism: Plantibacter lichenum (assembly GCF_050587525.1). Lineage (NCBI taxonomy): Bacteria > Bacillati > Actinomycetota > Actinomycetes > Micrococcales > Microbacteriaceae > Plantibacter > Plantibacter lichenum. The sequence continues at coordinate 59,630 of NZ_JBOBFT010000010.1, forward strand.
AATCTCGTCACGGGCGAGATCGGCGCGATCCGAGAGGTCATGGAGTCAAACTACTTCGGCACCCTGGCCGTGATCCGGGCGTTCGCCCCGATTTTGGCTCGCAACGGCGGCGGTGCAATTCTGAACGTCCTCTCGGCCGCCGCCTGGAGCACCGTCGACGGCAACACGTCCTACGCAGCCGCCAAATCGGCCGAATGGGGACTGACGAACGGAGTCCGCGTCGAGCTCGCCCCGCAAGGCACCCTCGTGAGTGCGCTCGTTCCCGGCATGATCGCCACCCAGACCATGCGCGACTACGCCGAAGCCGCGGGTATCACCCTGGCCGACGGAGTCATGCAGGAGCCCGCCGACCTCGCCAAGCTCGCGCTCGACGGGCTCGAGGCGGGACATCTCGAGATCCTGGATGCCATCGGCGCCGATGCCAAATCCGCGCTCAGTGGCCCACCCCGCGCGTTCGATCTGGCCGCATACGCCGTGGCAGAGGACATCGGAGCAACTCGGCAGGACTGACTGCAATTCCCGCCTACGGAGGAGCTGCTGGATCGGGCGCACGACATCGGAATCAGCGCACGAGCGTCAGGACCGCATCGCTGAATCCCTCTGGGTCTTCCTGCGGCGGATTATGCCCGGCCCCGGGCAGCACGACGCGCTCGAAGGGGCCGGAGAAGTGACTCGCATCCTCAGAGGAGTCGAACCAGCCGAACCCGTCCGTCCCGCTGTCGACGGAGACGGTGGGCACGGAGATTGTCGGCCGCTCGGCGAGACGACGTTCGAGGTCGTCGTAGCGCGGATCTCCATCGACGAGCCCGAAGCGATGGCGGTAGGAATGGATGGCGACGTCGACGAAGTCCGGGTCGTGCAGACTGGGCGCCGACGCCGCGAACGCGGTCTCCGCCTCGGCCCACTGTGGAGACCAGTCGCGCCACAGCGAACGACACAGGTCCTCGCGGTACCGTTCGAGACCGCGGCGCCCACGCTCGGAGTGGAAGTAGTACTGATACCAGTCCAGCCGCTCATCGAGAGGAGCGGCGGGTTCGACGGCCCCGGCGATGTCCTGGACGGGATAGCCGGAGACCGTGACCAACCCGTCGATCCGCTCGGGGAAGAGCGCCGCGGCGACACACGCGGCGCGCCCGCCCCAGTCGTACCCCGCAACGATCGCTCGCTCGATGTCGAGCGCGTCCATGAGGTCGATCACGTCCTGACCGAGCGCCGCTTGTTGGCCGGAGCGCAACGTCTGGTCGGAGAGGAATCGCGTCGGGCCGTAGCCGCGCAGATACGGCGCGACGACCCGGAGACCGGCCGCCGCGAGCCGAGGGGCGACGTCGTCATAGGAACGCACGTCGTACGGGAACCCATGGAGGAGGACGACCGTCTGACCATCCGGCTCACCGAGCGCCTCATACCCGACGCGGAGCAGCGGCGTCTCGACGAACTCGACGTCACTGATCGGCATTCCGGCACCCTTCACTCGACAGACCGGGTCGTTCTCATCGACCGCCCCATGTAGGTTATGCCCCGCGCGCACAGGAGCGCTCATCTGCGTCTGTTCGGCGTCAGAGGTGTGTGAGAGCGGTGTAAGCGGCGAGTCCGAGACTTCACTCAGACGTTCGCCCTGAGCCGCGGTGAGCACCGGCTCGGCGCCGAGACCGACTGGCGCCGCCAGCTGATCGAGCAGTTGCCCGACATCATGACCGACGAGAAGTACCGCCTCGCCGGAACGTGAGTCTCCCCTCCTCAGCCAACACCCGCCGTCTCGCGCGGCACGAAAGGCTTCACCGCCATGTCCGAAGCATCCGCTTGGGCGAAGGCCCCGGCCCCCGCCACTCCCCAGACAGCCTGGAGGGCACTCATCGTGCTCCTCATGGGCATGTCCATCGCCATCCTCGACACGACGATCGTCAACGTCGCACTGCCCACCATCCGCACCTCGCTGCACGCCTCCGAGTCGACCCTCTCGTGGATCATCTCCGGATACGCGCTGGCGTTCGGCCTCGCCCTCATCCCCGCGGGGCGGATCGGTGACCGCATCGGCCACAAGTGGGTGTTCTTCTCGGGCATCGTGCTGTTCACCGCCGCCTCGTTCGCCTGTGGGATCGCGTCGTCCGGCACGCAGTTGATCGTGTTCCGCGTGGCCCAGGGTCTCGCCGGCGGCATCTTCGTGCCGGCAGTCACCGCGTTCATCCAGTTGCTCTTCCCGCCACAGGCCCGCGGCAAGGCGTTTGCGATCATGGGCGCCGTCCTCGGCGTCTCGACCGCGCTCGGGCCGATCATCGGCGGCCTGCTCATTCAGTCGTTCGGGAACGCCGATGGTTGGCGCCTGGTGTTCTCCGTAAACCTCCCGATCGGCGTCGCCACCATCATCGCCGCCGCGATCGTGCTGCCGAAGCGGGACCGCTCAGCGCCCCGCCCGACAGCCGGACTGGACTGGATCGGCGTGCTCCTGGTCTCGGGTGCACTCGTGGCGCTGCTCGTCCCGCTGATCCAGGGACAGCAGGAGGGCTGGCCACTCTGGACGTACCTCACGATCGCCGGTGGAGTCATCCTGCTCGTGCTGTTCGCCCTCTGGGAGGTGTCGTACACGCGGCGCGGCAAGAGCCCTCTCGTGCCACCGAGCCTGTTCACGCACCCGCAGTTCACCGGCGGCGTCATCCTCGCCCTCGTCTACTTCGCAGCGTTCACCAGCATCTTCTTCACGATTTCGCTGCTCTGGCAGAGCGGGCTTCAGCACAGCGCCCTCGCCTCGGGTGCCGTCACCATCCCGTTCGCGGTCGGCACCATCCTCGGCTCGTCACAGAGCGACCGCGTCGCGAAGCGCCTTGGGCGCACCGTGCTGACCATCGGCACGGCACTCGTCGCCATCGGCCTGATCTGGCTGTGGATCCTGTTCTCGAATGTCCCAGCCAGCGACCTCACCAGCTGGATGCTGCTCGCACCGCTCGCCCTCGCCGGCATCGGCAACGGCTTCTTCATCGCCCCCAACGCGCAGTTCATCGTGGCCACGGTCGACCGGCGCGACGCTGGATCAGGCTCCGCCGTCATCTCGGCGATCCAGCGGATCGGAAGCGCGATCGGCATCGCGATCATCGGGTCGGTGCTCTTCGGGTCGCTCGTGATCTCACGGCCCGCTCCGCCGACGGACAAGACTCCTGAGGCCGTCGGAGCATTCACGAAGGCCCTGGCGGAAAACATCGCTACCGGCTTCACGGATGCGGCTGCGAAGGCCATGCTCGTCAGCGCGATCTTCGCCCTGGTCGCGTTCGCTCTCGTGTTCGCACTGCCGAAGCGCGTCAACGCGAGGGGTGGGGGCACTGGCGGCGGCGCTTCTGACAGCGGCGCTCCTGGCGGCGGCGCACCGGCGAACCCTCAGCGCGCCATCGACAGCACGTCGAGGACCAGCCCCCGAGCGTCCTCCGGCTCGACGGGGAGGGCGAAGACGACGCGGTAGTACAGCGGGGCGACGATGTGATCGAGGATCTGCTGAACCGTCGGCGCGGTCTCACCCCGCTCGCCGGCGTGACGCACCATCGCCGCCGCCTGATCACGCCGAGTGTCCGTGACGACGCACTGCGAGACGGTCTCGACCCGCGCCGCGACCATCGACCGCAGATACCGGGCCCGCTCGGGGCGGGTGATGTCCTCCACGATGACGCTCGCCCACTCCGTCAGATCACCCTCGAGCGATCCGGTGTCCGGTGCCGAATCGCCCTCTCGGGTCAGCGCGGCGACGGCGACCTCTTCGAGGAGGTCGTTGACGTCGTCCCATCGCCGATACAGCGTCGTCGGGTTCACACCGGCCCGTTCCGCGATGACGGGGAAGGTGATCCGCTCCGCGCCCTCGCCCATGAGCTCGCCGACGGCCGCATAGATGGCGTTCTGAACGCGGCTGCTGCGCCCTCCCGGGCGACGGGCGATGTCTGACGTACTCACTCCCCCATTCTCGCAAAACTCTTTGCTTTAAGGAAGCGAGAGGAGTAGTTTCGTAAAGCCAAGATCATTGCTTTACGAGGAGATCCCGTGTTCAAGCGTTCCGTGTCTTTCGTCGTCGCTGGTGCCGCCGGCACAGCGAACCTGACTGCCGCGTCCGCGCCCTCACCGCTGTATCCCGTCTACCAGGGGCTGTGGGGGTTCTCCTCGTTCACACTCACGGTGATCTTCGCCGTCTACGTCATCGCCCTGCTCATCGCGCTGCTGACCATCGGCTCGCTGTCCGACCGAGTAGGACGCAGGCCCGTCGCTCTCGGTGCGCTCGTGCTGCTCGCGATCGGCATGCTGCTCTTCGCGATCGCCGACGGCGCCGGTGGCCTGATGGCCGCCCGAATCGTGCAGGGGTTCGCCGTGGGCGCCGCGACGGGCACGATCACGGCCATGATCATGGACGCCGCTCCGAACCCGAGAGCCGGGTCGATCGTGAGCAGCGCCGTCCCAGCACTCGGTATCGCGATCGGCGCGGTGCTCGCCGGGGCGCTCGTGGAGTTCGCACCCTTCCCCCGCCAACTGGTCTTCTGGATCCTGGCCGCCCTCTACCTCGTCCTCGCCGTGCTCGTGTGGTTCGTCCCGGAGCGTTCCGCCGCCGAGTCGACCCCGCGTGGATCGGTGTGGCGGTCACTTCTGCCGAGCGCCAGGCTACCGAGGGCGATCCGGCCGATGTTCTTCGCCCTCATCCCATCGATCGCCGCGACCTGGGCGCTCGCCGGGCTGTACCTCTCGCTCGGATCCTCCATGATCGGCACCGTCCTCGACGTCCACAGCCACTTCGTCGTCGGCATCGTCCTCGGCGTGTTCTTCACCGCGGGCACCATCGGCACCGCCTCATCGGCCGCTCTGCCGCCCCGACTGCGTGAGTGGGTCGGCTACGGGACCCTCGGTGCGGGCGTCCTGGCTACGGTCACGGCGACCCTGACCGCGTCACTGCCGCTCTACGTCATCGGATCGGCCATCGCCGGCTTCGGCTTCGGCGCCGCCTTCCGATACGCGGTCAATGCACTCGGCGATGCGTCCCCAGCGGATCAGCGCGGGCAGGTGTTCGCGACGATGTATATCGTCAGCTATCTCGCCTTCAGCATCCCGGCCCTGGTCGCGGGCCTCGCCGTCGGCTGGATCGGCCTCCAACCCACGGCCGTCGCCTATGGCGCCCTGGAGACCCTGCTGATCGCGACCGCGATGATCACCGGCGGCCTCCAGGCTCGACGACAGCCCGCCCAAGCCGCGCAGGAGTCGGCTCCCACCCCATCGACTACTGCGTCAGCTTGACGAAGTACTCGTAACGGTCGCCGGGCGAGTAGCTTCGGACGTACTCGACGGCGCGACCGAAGCGATCGGTCGTCCACCGGTGGATCGTGAGCAGCGGCGACCCGAGCGGCACTTCGAGCAGACGTGCGAGCTCTTCACCGGCCCCTTCGGCACGAATCTTCTCCTCCGCCTCCTTCAGCTGGATCCCGAGCTCCGCCATCACCTCGTACAGCGACTGCTGCTCCTGCAACCGCTCCACCGTGATCGAACTGCCGATGTCATCGGGCAGCCAGGACTGCATGACGCTGAACGGACGCCCCTCGCTCATCCGCACCCGACTGACGCGCCACAGGTGCGAACCGGGGAGGAAGGCGAGGGCGGCCTTCGGCGGGTCCGGATCCGGTGCGATATCGATGTCGCGGATGCCGGGAGCCATGCCGAGATCGGTCATGACCTTGGTGAAGCTCCGGAGATCGCCGAGCGTGTGCGTCAGCCCCTGGTTGCTCACGAAGGTGCCGACGCCCTGCTGCTTGCGGACGAGATTGACGCTCGCGAGCACGTTGAGCGCTTGGCGGATCGTGTTCCGACTCACCCCGTAGGTGTCCACGAGTTCGAGCTCTCCGGGCAATTGCTGGCCCGCGACCCACTGCCCGGACCCGATCTGCTCGCGCAGAGAATCGGCTACGCGCTGGTATGCGGGCGTTCCCATTCGACCTCCTCGGACAATTGTACCTACAACCTCTTGCACTTGTACCAACAAGTGGCTACGTTAATGTCTCAACCCAACCTACTGCGGTTGTGTCGGGAGCTGCGTCCCCCCAGCGCCCACCTGAATTCAAAGAGGAATCAACCACATGAATCGTCGCTTGCTCGTGTCCATCGTGGCACTGTCTGCGCTCACGCTCACCATGGCGGGGTGCACCGCTCCCGGATCCGGTTCGGGAAGCTCCGGTGGCGCATCCACCGGATCCGACAAAGTCGCCTTCGTGTCCCAGGTCGAAGGCATCCCCTACTTCACCGGCTTCAAGGCCGGCGCGGAGAAGGCCGCGAAGGAATTCGGCGTCAGCTACACCCAGGCCGGCCCCGCCACCGCCGACGCCGCCGAACAGAAACGCATCGTCGACGGCCTGGTCTCCCAGGGCTACAGCGCCATCGCGATCTCCCCGCTCGACCCCACCTCGATGAACGGCTCGATCTCCAACGCTGTGAAGTCCGGCGTCGCCGTCATCACCTCCGACGCCGATGCACCGAAGAGCGACCGCCAGGTCTTCGTCTCCCAGGCGAGCGACGAACAGCTCGGCGCGACCGTCCTCGACGAGATCGCCGAGCAGATGGGCGGCTCCGGCCAGTACGCGATCGTGTCGGGCGCCCCCGACGCCTCCACCTTCAACGCCTGGACCGAAGCGGCACAGGCCGAGGCCGCGAAGAAGTACCCCGGGCTGGAACTCGTCGGCGGCATCCGTCACACGACGGACAGCGCGGGCGCCCTCACGGAAGCGCAGAACCTCATCACGGCGTTCCCCGACCTCAAGGGCATCATCGCCGTCCCCTCGACCGCAGTCCCCGGCGTCGCGCAGGCCGTGCAGAACGCGGACCGCGTGGGCAAGATCGCCGTCTCCGGCTTCGGCTCCCCCAAGACCGTCGCCCAGTACATCACGTCCGGCGTCATGAAGTCGAGTGTGCTCTGGAACGTCCAGGACCTCGGCTACCTGACCGTGTGGGCGCAGAAGCAGATCATCGACGGCAAGGACTTCCAGGCGAGCAACGACGTTCCCGGGCTCAAGGAACCCGTCCTGTACGACGCGTCCACGAAGACCCTCCTCCTCGGGAAACCGACGGTCTTCACGAAAGAGAACGTCGACAAGTTCGACTTCTGAAGTCCAGACATCATGACAACCGCACCCCTGCTGCAGGTCACGGGCATCTCGAAGCGATTCGGGGTGACCCGTGCCCTCGACGGCGTCGACCTCACCATCCGCGCCGGCGAACGCGTCGCCGTGATGGGCGAGAACGGCGCCGGCAAATCCACCCTCATGAAGGTGCTCGCCGGCGTCTACAGTCCCGACTCCGGGACGATCGCACTCGACGGCGCCCCCTACAGCCCCGCCTCCCCCTTCCACGCTCTCGCGGCCGGCGTCTCCACCGTGTACCAGGAGCCCGCCGTGTTCGCCCACCTGAGCGTCCTCGAGAACCTGTACGCGGGAGACCTCCCCCGCACGAGACTCGGGAACGTCGACGACAAGCGCATGAAGCGCGAAGCGGCGGCGCTCCTCGACCGGCTGCGCCTCCCCGCGCGACTCGCCGGGGCCGACATGGGCGAGCTGTCCCTCGCGGAACAGCAGCTCGTGCTCATCGCGCGTGCCGTGAAGAACGACGCCAAGCTCCTCATCCTCGACGAGCCGACCTCGATCCTCACCCATGCGGAGTCAGAGACGCTGTTCTCGCTCGTCGACCAGCTGAGCGCTGCGGGAACCGCCGTGCTCTACATCACGCACCGGTTCGACGAGCTCGACAAGGTCGCCGACCGATTCGTGGTCCTCCGCGACGGTGCCCTCGTCGGCGAGATCGACGTGCCGGACCAGAGTCGCATCCTCGCGATGATGGGCGGCCGATCCAGCTCGAGCGTCGAAGCCAGCGCCGAACTGAACGACACGATCTCCATCCCCACCGTCGTGGAGGACGGTGAACGGGTCCTCTCCATCCGCGGCCTGAGCGTCGACGGACGATTCGAGGACATCTCCCTCGACGTGCACGCCGGCGAGATCGTCGGCCTGTACGGACTCGTCGGGGCGGGACGCACCGAGGTCGCCCTCACCGTCTTCGGCGTCCTCGAACCCGACCGCGGCACGATGGAGCTCTCCGGATCGCCCTACACGCCCACCGGCCCGGCCGACGCGCTCCGCAACGGCGTCGCCTACCTGCCGGAGGACCGCAAGACGCAGGGCATCCTCCCGTTCATGAACATCCGCGAGAACCTCGTGGCCGCGACGCTCTACAAGCTCACGTCCTCCGGATTCATCTCCCGGAAACGCGAACGCGAAGTGACGGACCGATGGATGCAGACCCTCGCCGTGAAAGCGGCCGGGACGAACGCGCCCATCACCTCGCTCTCCGGCGGCAACCAGCAGAAGGTCCTCCTGGCCCGCGCCGTCGCCACCGAACCGACGCTGCTCATCCTCGATGAGCCCACACGCGGCATCGACGTGGCGACGAAGACCGACATCCACACCGACATCGGCGCACTCGCCCGCGGCGGAACGGCGATCCTGCTCATCAGCAGCGAACTGCCGGAACTCCTCGGGCTCGCCGACCGGGTGCACGTGCTCCGAGAAGGAAGAATGATCCGCACACTCAGCACCTCCGAGGCGACGGAGGACGCCGTCCTCCGGGCAGCCGTCGGCCTGAGCGATGAGGCGGCACCCGATGCCTAAGCTCACGCTCTCCCGCGCACGACTCCTGCTCCTCCCCGTCCTGCTCATCGCGGAGATCATCGTCTTCGCGAGCCTCTCACCGCGGTTCCTCACGGCCGACAACTTCGCGAACATCGTCATCAACGCGTCGGACCTCGCCCTCATCGCCGCGGGACTCACGCTCGTGATCATCCTCGGCGGGATCGACGTCTCCACCGGATACGCCGTCGGCGTGGTCGCGTGGATCGCGGCGAAGCTCATGAGCGCCGGACAGCCCGCGATCGTCGTCGTGCTCGTCTCCCTCGTGGCCGGCGCCGTCCTCGGCTCCATCAACGGACTGTTGACGACCGTCGCGAAAGTCCCGCCGATCATCGCGACCCTCGGGACGGCGGCCGTGTTCCAGACCGCGCTCTTCGCCCTCTGGAACAGCAACGACCTCTTCACCGCTCCCATCGCGCCGATCCTCTCCGGCCAGCGAGTCCTCGGCGTCCCGATGGTGCTCGCCGTCGTGATCGTCGTCTACGCGCTCCTCTGGTGGCTGTCACGGAAACGCCGCTTCGGCCGGAACGTGTACGCGATCGGCTCGAACCCGGAAGCCGCATCACTGTCCGGCATCCGCTCGCGGCTCGTCGTGTTCGCCTGCTACGGGATCCTCGGGCTCCTCGTCGGCCTCGCGGCCACGATCTACGTCGGCAGGGTCGGCGTCGTCCAGGCCTCGACCGGCAACGAGCTCACCCTCCTCGCGATCGCCGCGGTGGTCGTCGGCGGAACGTCGATCCTCGGCGGCGAAGGCAGCGTCCTCCGCACCCTCGGCGGACTCGCGTTCATCGTCGTCCTCCAGAACGGCATCGTGCTCGCCGGAGTGCCGCCGCTCTGGAACGGGCTCATCATCGGCCTCACGATCCTCCTCGCCGTCAGCGTCGACGTCCTCGCCAAGCGGGGCGACAGTCGCAAACTCTTCCGGAGACTCGCATGAACCGCATCCAACTCACCGACCGGCGACTGTTCCTCGTGGTACTCATCGTCCTCCTGGGCGTCGTCATGTCGTTCCTCTCGCCGTACTTCCTCCGGGCGGACAACCTCCTCTCGATGACCCAGTACGGAGCGGTGCTCGGCCTGCTCGCCCTCGGCCAGACCTTCGTCATCCTCGGCGGCGGAGGCGGCATCGACCTCTCCATCGGTTCCACGATGAGCCTCGCTACGGTCGTCTTCGGGCTCACCGCGGTGCAGCTCGGCCTGGACCCGTGGCTGGCCGCCATCGTGGCGATCGCCGCGGGCGCAGCGCTCGGAGCGATCAACGCCGTGCTCATCAACGTGCTGCGGCTGCCACCGCTCATCGCGACCCTGGGAACGCTCTACCTCTACTCCTCTCTCGCGCTCGTGCTCTCCGGCGGCGTCGACATCAACGGCTTCGACCGGTCCGGCTTCGCGTACCTCGGGCAGAGCAAGATCGCCGGCATCCCATTCCAGGTGCTCTTCGTGCTCGTGCCGGTCTTCATCCTCGCCGCCGTCTACATGGTGCGGACGAGGCAGGGACGGCAGATCTACGAGGTCGGGAACGGCTCCATCACCGCGGCGCTCGCGGGGGTCAACGTCCGCAAGGTGCGCACGTCCCTCTACGTGTACTCGGGGATGCTCGCCGGGCTCGCCGCCGTGGTGAACGCATCGTGGCTGCTCAACGCGAAGCCGACCGCGGGCGCCGGCATGGAGCTGCAGGCCATCACGATCGCTGTGCTCGGCGGCGTGGTCATCACGGGCGGCATCGGCACGATCCTCGGAACCCTCCTCGGACTCACCGTGGTCGTCGTCCTGAACTCGGGCCTCCAGCTCGCCGGCGTCAGCAACACCTGGCAGATCGGACTCCTCGGCGCCGTGCTCATCGCGAGCGTCATCCTCAACAACATCGTCGGACGGAGGCGAACACGATGACCGTTCTGACGGACGTCTTCCCGGATCTCGCACACGCAGGGGAACGACCGATCGACCTCCTCGTCGTCGGCGACACCGGCGTCGACCTGCTCGTGCAGGTCGACGAGCTCCCGAAGCGGGACAGCAAGTCCATCGGGACGAGCCTCGGCATCTTCGCGGGCGGGATGGGCGCGAGCTTCGCGTCCTCCGCACGGCGCGCCGCCGAGGATCTCGACATCGCCCTCGTCTCGCGGGTGGGCAGTGATGCCTTCGGGCGGGCCTGTCTGCTCGATCTCGAGGACCAGCGCATCGGTACCGCGCTCGTTGAGACGATGGCGGACGAGATGACCTGGTGGTGCGCCGTCGCGATCGCCGACGACGGGGAGAAGTCGCTCCTCGGCGGGCGTTCCCCGGCGAGCCTGCCCGGCCCGGAACAGGTCGATGCGGCTGCTCTCGTGGGAGCCCGCTGGCTCCACGTCCTGGGCGACGTCCCCGGCTCAGAGGACATCGTCCGCCGGGCCGCGGACGCGGGCACCCTGGCCAGCGTCGACATCGAGGGCAGCTTCGTCCGCACTGACCGCGGACGGGCGGAGGAACTCCTGCGGACCGCCCGACTGAGCGTGCTCAACGAGGAATCCCTCCACGCACTCGCAGAGCTGGACGACGTGCACGAAGCGCTCGTCGAACTGCTCGGCCGCAGTGAACGGTCGTCGGCGATCCTGCTGACGCTCGGCACTGCGGGCAGTCTCTTCGCCTGGCGCTCGGACGAGGGCGCACTCCAGACCATCCGCCAAGCGGCCGAACCCGTCACCAGGGTCGTCGACACGACGGGCGCCGGCGACTCGTTCGCCGGAGCCTGGGTCGGACGAGCCCTCGCCGGCGACGACCTGACCGAGGCGCTCGCCGCAGCGGCCCGCAGCGCAGCGCTCACCATCACGCACTTCGGTGCACGGCAGGGCGGCCTGCCGAACTGGACCACGACGAACACGAAGGACGCACTGTGACCACGCTCACCACCGACCAGCCCCGCACCACGGGTGCGACGTACGACCGACTGCACGACAAGATCCTCGGATCGATCGCGACTGCGGTCATCGGCGACGCCCTCGGCGCCCCGACGGAGACCCGCAGCATCGGGCAGATCCGCCAGCTCTTCGGCGGTCGGGTCGAGGAGTTCTTCGCCCCGCTCCCCGACTCCCCGTACTCGCGGGGCCGCAGAGCCGCGCAGATCACCGATGACAGCAGCCAACTGCTCATGCTGGCTCGCGTCATCGTGGACTCGCAGAACCACCTCACTGCCCGCGGCGTCGCCGACATGCTCCTCGAGTGGTCCCTGAACGGCGACTACTTCCCGCACTTCGCCGGCCCGTCCACCCGCCGCGCCATCGCACTCCTGAAGGAGGGCGGCGACCCGGAGCAGATCGGCGCGGGCGGCAACGAGGCGACGACGGGCGCGAGCAACGGCAGCGCCATGCGCGTCGGCGTCGTCGGCCTGGCCCACCCGGGCGACGTCCGCGCCGCCGTCGACGACGCACTCATCACCTGCCGGCCGAGCCACTTCACCTCCCAGGGCGTCGCCGGTGCGGCGGCCATCGCGGGAGCCGTCGCTGCGGCCCTCCCCGACTCGGCGACGATCAACGATGTCGTCCAAGCGTTCCTGTGGAGCGCGGAGGAGGGCGACCGGCTCGGCGCAGAACTCGGCAGAGAGGTCCCCGGGGCATCGATCAGCGCACGCGGACGCCGGGCCGTCGAGATCGGCATCGGGGCGCGGAGCCTCGACGAGGCGACCCTGCTGATCTCCCGCGAGATCGGCACGGGCCTCCCCGCCTCCGAAGCGGTCCCCGCCGCCATCGGTTTCTTCGTCGCAGCAGCCGGCGACCCCTGGCTGACCGTTGTCGGCGCGGCGAACGCGGGCGACGACACCGACACCGTCGCGTGCATGGCCGGGTCCATCGCGGGCGCCTACGCGGGCTTCGCGCACGTGCCCCAGGACAAGTACCAGCAGGTGCTCGCCGCCAACCCGATCGACATCCAGGGCGTCGCGGACGAGCTCTACGCACTCGTCAGCCGCTGAACCCCACGCCCTCCTGAACCACCATCTCCAACAGAAAGCGAGCAGCCATGAGCGCTCCAGTCGTTATGCCACCGCGCGCGAGCGCCCTGCAGGACGAATTCGACGTCAGCCACCCCATCGTCGGCGTCGTGCACCTCCGCCCTCTGCCCGGCGCGCCCTCCTACGACGGCGAGTCCGTGCGGGACATCGCTGCAGCCGGTGTCCGTGACGCCCTCACCCTCGTGAACGGGGGCATCGACGCGGTCATGATCGAGAACGCATCCGACCAGCCGTTCCTCCGCCCGGACGACATCGGACACGAGACCGTCGCAGCACTCACCGCCGCCGGCCTCGAGATCCGCAACGCCGTCGACGTCCCGCTCGGCGTCACGTGCGTGGCGAATGGCGCCATCCCGGGCATCGCGGTCGCGAAGGCGATCGGCGCGCGATGGGTCCGCGTCAACCAGTGGGCGAACGCCTACGTCGCGAACGAGGGCTTCCTCAACGGCGAAGCAGCCAAGGCCCTCCGCTACCGCAACGCGATCGGCGCCCGCGAGGTCCGCATCATGGCCGACGTCCACGTGAAGTTCGGCGCGCACGCGATCACGGCCGACCGGTCGATCGCGGAGCAGGCGACGGACGCCGAGTGGCACCTCGCGGACGTCCTCATCGCAACCGGTACCCGCACGGGCTCCCCCACCCAGCCGGCCGAAGTGCAGGAGGTGCGCGCGGGGACCAACCTGCCCGTCATCGTCGGCTCCGGCCTCGACCCGGAGCAGCTCCCGGCGCTCTTCGAGGTCGCCGACGGCGCGATCGTCGGTCAGTGGCTGAAGGAGGACGGCCGCTGGTGGAAGCCCGTCGACCCGCGTCGTGTGGAGCGACTGATGACCGCCGCTCGCACCTTCCGCGACCGCGCCTGAGCGCCTCGCACCCTCGTCCGGGCGCCGACTCCCCCGATCGGCGCCCGGGCTCCACTCCACTGCGCAGTTCGTGTGGGTCCGTGCCGCCGAACCCACCACGACTGAGCATCGAACCGGAGCCGATCGTCCCTACGATTGACTCATGACGACGCCGGAATCGCCCGAGACCGCCTGGTCCCCGCTGGAAGGCAGTTCGCACGCCGTCGCCCTCGAGATCCTGCGGCACGGGCCGGCGGCTCGAAGCGATCTCGCTCGTCGCCTCGGGCTCTCGAGCGCATCGCTCACCCGCCTCACGAGACCCCTCCTCGAATCCGGGATGCTCCGCGAGCTCGACGCCGTGCAGGGCAAGCCGATGGGCCGCCCCAGCCTCCCGCTCGACCTCGAAGTCGACGCTGCCCACTTCATCGGCGTGAAGCTCGTCGCCGGTCGCTTCTACGCCGTCGTCACCGACCTCCGCGGGCGTGTCCACGAGCGCCTCGAGGGAGGCCTCGACACCTCGACACCCGAGAACACCGTCCGACAACTCGCCGATCACGTCGCCCGCATGCGCAGGAACGACCCGCGGATCGCCGCGCTCGGCGTCTCGGTCGGCGGCGCGGTCAGCGGTCGACGCATCGTGGAGCTGAGCGACCTCCTCGGCTGGGGCCGCGTCGACCTCGCCGACGAGCTCACCCGCGCGACCGGCCTCCCGAGCCACATCGAGAACGACGTCACCGCGCTCACGCAGGCCGAGCACTGGTTCGGCGAGCAGAGCGAGCTCGACGACTTCATGCTGCTCACGGTCGGTGTCGGCATCGGCGGCGGGCTCGTCTTCGGCGGCCGCCAGGTGACGGGCGCCGGTGGCACGGCCGGGACCATCAGTCACATCGAACTCGATCCGCAGGGGCCCGTCTGCTCATCCGGTCACACGGGATGCGGCGTCACGACGATCACCTCGGCCGCCGTCGCCCGACGCGTCGGTGAGGTCCTCGGGCGGGAGGTCACCTTCGATGAGGCGATCGCCAGCACCGACCCGCGCGCACAGGCCGTCGTCGCTCACGCCGCGTTCCTCGTCGGCAAGCTCGCCGGCATCATCGCCTCGATCCTCGCTCCGCAGAGCGTGCTCATCGCGGGTGACGGCATCGGCATCCTGGAACACCACCGCGACGACCTGCAGCAGGGCTTCGAGTACGCGCTCCCCCGGCGCGGGTCGGCCACGCAGATCGAGATCAAGCGCTTCGACTTCTGGAACTGGGCGCGCGGCGCCGCGGTCGTCGCCATCCAGATGCACGTCAGCGGCTACTAGTCCTCCACAAACAGCCGAGGTGAGGCTTCCGGTTGTTCAAGGGAGCTCAGAACAACCGGAAGCCTCACCTCGGCGGGAGGGCGCAGGGTCAGTAGCCTCGGGACAGGATGCTGTTCACCTTCGTGTTCATCTCCGGAAGCGCCTGAGCCGGACTCACCTTGCCGATCATGATCGCCTCCATGACCGGGGAGACCGCGAGGCCGATCCGGTTCGGACGGCTCGTCACGGGGGCGAGGTGCGTCGTCTTGTCATCCACCTGCACCGTGAACCCGCTCACGTCGACTCCCTTGTCCAGACGAGACTGCAC
This sequence comes from Plantibacter lichenum, assembly GCF_050587525.1. Classification (NCBI taxonomy): domain Bacteria; kingdom Bacillati; phylum Actinomycetota; class Actinomycetes; order Micrococcales; family Microbacteriaceae; genus Plantibacter; species Plantibacter lichenum. The sequence goes on from NZ_JBOBFT010000010.1 coordinate 74,745, forward strand.
CGACAGCCGGGTCGACTCCTTCTGAGCCGGGAACACGATGCCCGCCTGCGCGATGAGGTCCTGGCATGTGCGGCTCGCCATGAACGCGACCCACTTCGCAGCCTTCTCCTTGCGGGGCGACTGCGCGTTGATGGAGTCGGCGAGCCCGTTGAACATCGATGCGCGTTCCCCGGTCGGGCCGATGGGCGTCGGCGCGATGGCAACGTCGATGTCTTTGAAGCCGGTGTACGTCGAGATCATCCACGACCCGTCCTGCGACAGCGCGGCCTGCTTCGCCGCGAACTGCTGGTTCGCACCGAAGTTCCCGTTCGCGGTCGTCGCCTGGTCCGGTGTGAAGCCCTTGGCGATGAGGCCCTGGTACCACTCGACCGTCGCGATGAACCGCGGGTCGTCGAAGTGCGTCTTCGTGCCCCACGGGTTCGTGTTCGCGTACTCCCAGCCAGCCGAGAAGGCGAACGAGGACCACTGCGTCTGGCCCAGGTTGCCGCCGCCACCGCTCTGGGACATCCCGTACACGGCGACGTGCTTCGGGTCGAACCCGGGCTCGTCACCACGGACACCGTTCTTATCGATGGACAGGTGCGCGATGATCCGCTCGAAGGAACCGCCGTCCTCGGGATTCCAGGTCGCGGTCGCCAGTTCCTGTTCGCTGATGCCGGCATCGGCGAGCATCTGCTGGTTGGCGAAGAACGCCACCGTGTCCCAGTCCTTCGGGGCCCCGTACTGCTTGCCGTCCTGACCGACCCACAGCTCGGTGAGCCCGTCCTGGTACTGAGCGGGGTCGATCTTCGCCGTCGCCGCGAGGTCGTCGAGCGGTTCGAGGACGTCGAGGTCGACGAAGTCCGCGAACTTCGACAGGTGGTCGGTGAACACGTCCGGTCCGGTGCCCGCGATGAAGCCGGCCGTGAGCTTCGACCAGTAGTCGTTCCAGCCGTACTGGGTGATCCGCACCTTCAGCTCGGGATTCTCCTGCTGGAACGCGTCCGCGCACTGCTGGTACCCGGGCTGTTGGGCGGAGTCCCACAACCAGTAGGTGATGGTGTCGTTCCCGCTCGTGGACGGGTCACCGCTACTGCAGGATGCGAGGCCGACGGCCAGGCCGAGCGCGGCGATGGAACTGATGACCCTGGTGCGAGTGCGTGTCTTCATAGGAGTCCTCACTTCAGTCCGTTGAAGCCGATGGAGTTCACGATGCGCTTGGCGAACGCCAGGAACAGGATCATCATCGGGAGGGCGGCGACCAGGGCTGCGGCCATGAGGCCAGACCAGTCCGGGCCGGTTTGCGGCGTCTGGGCGTTGAAGATGCCGAGTCCGACGGTCAGCACCCGCGACTGGTCCGTGTAGGAGATCATGAGCGGCCAGAAGTAGTCGTTCCACGCACCGATGTACGTCAGGACCGACAGGGTCAGGATCGGCGCCCACGACATCGGCAGGATGAGGCCGAAGAAGACGCGGATCTTGCTCGCGCCGTCGAGGGTGGCCGCTTCTTCCAGTTCGCGCGGGATGTTGTTGAAGAACTGCCGCAGGAAGAAGATCGCGAACGGCGCCATGAGCATGCCGGGGAGGGCGATGCCGAGGAGCGTGTCGATGAGGCCGAGCTGCTTGATGAGCACGAAGTTCGGCAGCAGCGTGAAGATGCCGGGAACCATGAGCGCCCCGAGGAAGATCCCGAAGACGGCGTCGCGGCCCCGCCAGCGCAGACGGCTGAACGCGTACGCGGCGAGTGCCGAGAAGAAGATCTGGCCGACCGTCACGAGCGTCGCGACGACGACGGAGTTGAGCAGGTACCGCCAGAAGTCGATCGACTGTCCGGACCCGCCGGCGGCGATCGCCTCCTCGCCTGTCTGCAGGCCGAAGACGCGTTTGAAGCTGTCGGTGGAGAACTCCGGCGGCAGGATCGCTTCCGGATTGGCGAGGAGCGCCGCGTTCGTGGAGAGGGAGGACCGGATCACCCAGATGAAGGGGAACAGGGTCACGAGGATGATGCCGATCATGATGATCCAGGCGAACAGTCGCCCGATCGAGAATCGGCGTCCGCCGCGAGGGTCAGGCGTCTTGTCGCCCGCGGTGGTGATGGAGCGGGTTTCGGTGATCGTTGCAGTCATGGCGTCGCCTCAGTCCAGGTCGGTCTGGCCGGCACGGGTCATCCGGTACTGGATGACCGTGACGATCATCAGCAGGATGAGCAGTGCGACCGAGAGTGCGGACGCGTACCCGAAGTCGAAGTCTCCGAACGCGGTGTTGAAGATGTACAGCTGCAGCACGTTCGTCGAGTTCGCCGGGCCGCCTCTGGTGGCGACCGAGACGGTGTCGAACACCTGGAACGAGCCGATGACGGACATGATGAGCACGAGCGCGAGGATGGGGCGGAGCAGCGGCAGGGTGATGCCGAAGAAGGTGCGCACCTCCCCGGCGCCGTCGACCTTGGCCGCTTCGTACATCGTGCCGGGAATCGACTGCAGGCCCGCGAACAGCAGGAGCGCCGTGTAGCCGACGTGCCGCCACACGTTCACGAGGGCGACGGTGATGATCGCCCACCGTTCGTCGCTCCAGAAGGACATGTTCTCGATGCCGATGAGGCCGAGCATCTTGTTGAAGATGCCGTAGTTGGTGTCGAGGATCCAGAGGAACACGAGAGCGACGACGACGTTCGAGACGAGGTACGGCGTGAGGACGAGTCCGCGCAGCAGCGTCGATTTCGTGAGTCGCTGCATGAGGACGGCGATGAGCAGGGCGACGAAGATCTGCACCGTGATGTTCACAACCACGTACTGGATCGTCACCCACAGCGAGTTCCAGAACTGCGGGTCCTGCACGAGACGGACGTAGTTGTCGAAGCCCGTGAACTCGGCCGGCGTGAGCAGGTTGAAGTTCGTGAAGCTCAGGTAGATGCCGCGCAGGGTCGGCCAGATCATGAACACGAGCAGGCCGATGGTGGCCGGCAGGATGAACCAGATCGCGATCCTGGTATCGTCCCGTCGGTGCCGTCGGCCGGCCGTGACCGGGGCTGTTGTTGCCATTTCGACGTCCTTGTCTGTCGGTTGGGATGGAGTGGAGTCGCCGTGTCCGGGCGCGTTGGAGCGCCCGTCCGCGGATGGTCGTTCCGGGTGGGTCAGTCCGCGTCGAAGCGCACGATCCACGCGCTCGCGGGTCGGAGCGCCGGGAGCTCGAGTCCTGCGCGCATGAGGCTGGCGCCCGTGAGCACGGTGGGTTCTGAGGCCCACGGGGTGAGGTGCTCAGGCGCTCCGGACGGGAAGACGGGGGTGACCAGGTAGCGACGTGCCGGGTCGAGGCCTGCGAAGCGGATCGCACCGCCGTTCGAGTGGGTCTGCGATGCGAGGAGCGCGAGCGAGAAGACGGCGTGCGCGCGGTCCTCGGAGACGACGCCGTGCGCGTACCAGGCGGGGTCGGCGACGTCGAGGCGGACGAGGTCGCCGCTGTGCAGCAGATCGCGCAGTTCCTTGTGCGTCGCGATCCACGCCGTCAGTTCCGCGGTCTCCTGCTCGGTCGCCGCCGCGAGGTCCCATTCCACGCCGAAGTGCCCGAAGAGCGCGGACGCCGCCCGGAACTCGAGCGTGTTGGCGCGGTGCGTCGTGTGCGAGATGCCGGATGCGACGTGCGTGCCCATGATCTCCGGCGCGATGAGCTGCGTCGTCCACCGGTTCATGAGCTGGCGGTCGAGCGGGTCGATGTTGTCGGACACCCACACGCGATCGGTGCGTTCGAGGACGCCGAGGTCGACGCGGCCTCCGCCGGATGCGCAGGACTCGATCTCGAGACCGGGGTGCGCTGCCTTGAGCTCGTCCATCAATCGGTACGCCGCGAGCGTCTGCTCGTGGGTGACGGGTCGTCCGGTGAGCAGGTTGCCCGCCTCGATGAGATCACGGTTGTGGTCCCACTTGATGTACGCGATGTCGTATTCGTCGAGGACCGCGAGCATCTGGTCGCGAACGTGGGCGTACGCCTCCGGGATCGCGAGGTCGAGGACCTGCTGGTGACGGGCCTCGATGGGCCAGCGACCCGCGGAGGCGCCGATGATCCACTCGGGGTGGGCACGCGCCACATCGGAGTCCGCGTTGACCATCTCCGGCTCGAACCAGAGGCCGAACTGCATGCCGAGACCCGTGACGAGGTCGACGAGCGGTGACAGGCCATCGGGCCAGGCGTCGGCCGAGACGACCCAGTCGCCGAGGCCGGACCTGTCGCCGCGACGCGAACCGAACCAGCCGTCGTCGAGGACGTACCGTTCGATGCCGAGAGCGGCGGCGCGGCGTGCGAGATCGGCGAGGCGTTCGAAGTCGTGGTCGAAGTAGACGGCCTCCCACGTGTTGATCGTCACCGGGCGGGGTGTGCTCGGGTGTTGCGGGCGGGACCGCATGAAGCGGTGGAAGCGACGAGCGACGGCGTCGAGGCCGTCGGCGTGGGAGAAGTACACCCAGGGCGAGGAGTACTGCTCGCCCGTGCCGAGGACGATCTCCCCTGAGTCGAGGAGTTCGCCGCCGCCGAGGACGCCCGCGCCCGTCCAGAGGCGTTCCGCGTAGTGGGTGTGGTTGCCGGAGAAGCCCGTGTGCACGGCCCAGAGTTCGCCGTCGCCGAAGTCGAAGCCGGGCCCTCCCGCGTGGAGGAGGTAGGCGGAGTCGGCGCCGGTGCGGCCCTTCCGATTCTCGCGCAGGTGCGTTCCGACATCGAGTTTCGTCCGCTGAGGGACCCGCTCGAGGCCCCAATGACCGGCGAAGTCGAGGATCTCTGTCGCGACGGTCGGCAGTGGGAGGGTGAGGACGAGGTCGTCGAGTTGATACGTCTCGCCGTGGTTCGTGACCGTCGCACGCTGGCGGACGATGCCCTGCGCCGTGAGTTCCACGGTCAGTTCGAGGGCGAGCTTCGTGTCTGCGCAGACGGCTTCGACCGTGAGCGATGCACCCGTGCCGTCGAGTTCGAGGTAGCCGGTCGCCTGCTCGTCGTTCACCCGAAGGGCGTCGACGACGAAGACCGGGGAGAAGTCCCGTCCGCCCCGTGATCCGCGGAGTCCTGGGCGGCCGAGCCATCCCGTCCACTGTTCCGGGAGGACGCTCGGCAGGAGCGTGACGTCGAGGTTGTTGTTGGCGGGGACGGGTGCCGTCGCTCGGATCTGCGCACGGGCATCGGCCTGGGTCAGTGTTCCGAGGTCACCGCCCCAGTGGTGGATCACGGGCAGTCGTCCGTCGCTGACGTCGAGGAGCAGGGACACTCCGGCGGCTCGTGCGTGGAGCAGGATGCTCGGGCTGGATTCTGAGGACATCGATGTCACTTTCCTTACTTAACTCTGTAGCGAAACTAATGCACAGACTTTGTTAGGTCAATAGCCCATCACGCGCGGGCGAGTCGCGCGCACCCACCCTCCTCCGCCCCGACGACCGCCGAGGTGAGGCTTCCCGTCGTTCACGCGCCCCGAAAACGACCGGAAGCCTCACCTCAAACGAATGAAGCGGGGCCGGAGAGGCCGGGACACACTGGGGAACGGGTCGGCTCGCGACCCGGGCTGGGGGAATCATGTCGGAATCGGTGGAACACACTCGTCAGAAGCCGAGCGCGGGCTGGATCTGGCTCATCGTGGCGATCGCCGCCGTCCTCGGTCTCGTCGCCGGGTTCCTCGGCGGAATGCTCGGCAGGAACACCGCGAGCCCCGCACCGGTCTCGACGACCTCCGTCGTCGCAGCGGAAGGGGCGGCATGCGATGCGACGCGCGTGTCCACCGACGTCCTCCCGGCCGTCGTCACGATCTCCGCGAGCAACGGCTCCGAGGGCGGCATCGGCACGGGTGAGATCATCCGCAAGGACGGGTACATCGTCACCAACAACCACGTGATCTCCGTCGCCGCTTCCGGCGGGACGATCGAAGTCCTCTACAGCAGCGGCGAGAGCACGTCGGCGACGCTCGTCGGCCGCGACCCGCGCGCCGACCTCGCCGTCCTCAAGGTGGAGCACTCCGGAGACCTGCCGACTATCGCGCTCGGGAAGTCCTCCGCTGTCGAGGTCGGCCAACCCGTCGTCGCGCTCGGAGCCCCGCTCGGCCTCTCCGGTTCCGTCACCTCCGGCATCGTGAGCGCACTCGGTCGCGATGTCACGGTGCCGGGCGACGACGGCCAGACGGCCATCCTCGCGGGCGCGATCCAGACGGACGCGGCGATCAACCCGGGCAACTCGGGCGGACCGCTCGTCGACTGCTCCGGCAAGCTCATCGGCATCAACTCGGCGATCGCGACCGTCCCCAACGCCTCGGGAGAAGCCGGCGGGGGTTCCGTCGGCATCGGGTTCGCGGTCCCCGTGGATCGTGCGATGTCGATCGTCGAGCAGATCATCACGACGGGGAAGGCGAACTACCCCTACTTCGGCGTCTCCGTCGTGGCGATCCCGCAGAACGTCGCCGCGGACTACGGGGTCGACGCGGGCCTGTATGTGGCATCGGTCGTCGCCGGCGGTCCAGCCGATGCGGCCGGCCTGCAGCAGGGGGACATCATCCTGACGGTCGACGGCGAACCGGCCACCGGCCCGGAGGCGCTCACGACCGTCACGTTGAAGAAGCAGGCCGGCGACACCGTCGACCTCGGCTATCTGCGCGACGGCAAGCAGGCGACGACGACGGTCACCCTCGAGGAGGCTCCGTCCGCGAGCTGATCACGGTTGCTCGCGGTCGTACGGGGCTGGGTCTCACACCCGCCCGAACCGATGCGGCGCCCGGCCGGAGACGCCGACGTCGAGCGAGAACACCCCTCCGCTCAGCGGCGAGCGGACGAGCTGCTCTTCCGTGAGCTGTTCGCGGGCCGAGCCGATGAAGAGGGTCCCGAATCCCGGGCCGCCGAACGCGACGGACGTGATGTTCGGCGCATCGACCGCGATCTCCTCCGCGACCTCGCCGCCCGGCGTCCAGCGGAGGACGACGCCCTCGCCGTAGACGCCGTTCCAGAAGCACCCGTCGACGTCGAGCGCGAGACCGTCCGAGGCATGACCGACGAGGAACGGTTCGAGGGCGCCGAGGTCTCCGTCCGGTCCGTATTCGGCGCGGTAGACGGTCGATGCGGCCGTGTCGGTAACGTACATCGTGCTGCCGTCCGGGGACCACTCGAAGCCGTTGGCGACACCGAATCCGCCGAGGAGCGTCCGGGAGCTCCCATCGGGTTCGACCGAGTACAGCGCGGCGTCCGGCTCGCCCGTCGTGAGGTTCATCGAGCCGACGATGAATCGCCCGAACGCGTCGACTTTGCCCTCGTTCAGGCGGAGCCCGGCGTGCGCATGCTCGATCTCGACGAGGGTGCGCTCGATCGCACCGTCCGCATCGAGGAGGACCACGCGGTCGCCGAGCGATGCCACGAATCCACCGCCAGCGCGCGGCTGCACGGCGGTCAGCGGTGGTGGGAGTTCGACGACGAGATCGTCACCGCCGTCACGCGCTCCGCCCAGAGGAGAGCGGTGCAGCGTTCCCGCGCTGATGTCCACCCACACGAGCCGTTCAGCCGCATCGTCCCACCAGATGCTCTCGACGAGGATCGAACGGGTGTCGCGGAAGACGGATGGGGTACGGGAGCGGTCGTCCATGCAGCCAGGCTACGGCGGTCGACTCGTGGATGGTCAGGGCTTGCGCACGGAGGGCCGCATCGTCAGACGCCGGTGAGGAACGCATCGATCACGGCCGCCGTGGCACCCGGCTGTTCCAGGTGCGGGAGGTGGCCTGCGGCCGCGATGACGACGAATTCCGCACCGGGGATCGCCGTGGCGACCGCGCGACCGTAGGCGGGGGTGACGATCCGGTCCGCGTCGCCCCAGAGCACGAGCGTCGGGATCGCCAGCGTGCCGACCCGCTCCAGCAGGCCGGGGTCGTGCATGTACGGATCGCCGGCGTAGCCGCGGAGCGAGGCGAGGTTCCCGCGCATGGTCACGAGCTCCTCCGGCGTCCTCGTCGCGGGGTCGATGTACCCGCGCGCGGGGTCGGCCCACGAGTACTCGGCCACGCCGCGGGCGTCGAGGGCGAAGAAGTCGCGGATCGGCTCGCCGGGGACGTCGAACCCGACCGTGTCGATGAGCACGATGCGCCCGATCACCCGATCGGCGGCATCGCGGTGCGCGTCCAGGACCGCCATCTCGGCAGCGATCCAGCCGCCGACGGATGAGCCGACGAGCGCGACGTCGCGATGCCCGGCGGAGACGAGCTCCTCCAGATACCGTGCGGCGAGCGTGGTGATCGTGTCGTCGACGACGGTCGCCGTCCCGTTCCAGCCGGGGTGGACGGGCGCCTCGACGGCGAACGCCCCGGAGAGGTGTGCGACGAGCGGGGCGACCGTGGCGGGACCGCCGCCACCGTGCAGGACGAGCGCGGATCGAACCATCGTGACTCCTAAATAAACATGTTTATATAACGGTATTGATATAGTAACACCATGCCCGTCGATCTCGAACACCTCGGCCGATCCGTCAAGCGCGTGCAGGATCGCGACCATCGGGCGCTCGACACAGCCCTGCGGACCATCGGGATCTCACTCGTCCAGTGGGACGCGCTGAAGGCGATCGACCGCAACCCCGGAGCCTCAGCACACGATCTCGCGGTCGCGACCTTCCAGAGCGACCAGGCGTTCGGCACCCTCGCGACCCGTCTGATCACCGCCGGATGGATCGATCGGAGCCCTGGCGACGGACGCCGCCTGCACCACCGCCTCACCGAGGACGGGCAGTCGATCCTCGCCGAGGGCCGCGCGCTCGCCCGGGGCGTCTGGGAGGAGCTCTTCGCGCCACTGGACGATGATGAGCAGCGCGCGCTGGCGGCCCTCCTGGAGAAGCTGGTCGGCTGATCACCCGCGCGAATCCTAGATATCCAACAGATGTTTGACAGTCGCGCGCCGAGCCATACGATGTTAACCGCACAACTAACCGACGGAGGAGCGCAGTTCGTGGACGATGACACCGGTTTCCTGATCTTCATGGCGATCGGGGTGCTGATCCTCGTCCTCATCGTGGTGTTCGGCGTCGCGTCGTCTCGGCGGAAGGCCAAGACGAACGCCCCCAGTTGGACGACTCGTGTCGCCTCGCTCGGTGCGCAGCCCTACCTGGAATCGTCCGACGTCGATCAGCCGGATGCCCGCCAGTGGGAGCTGTTCCAGACGATCAACGCCCCCGGGACCACGCTCGACGTCCCCGTGCTCGATGACGCCGGCGAGGACCGCGTCGCCACGCTCACGGTCGCGCGGGTGCAGCGTTCGCTCCGCGCAGGATGGCCGCAGGCGAAGATCGGCTTCACGGCGTACTTCCGCGAGTTCGAACAGTCCGAGTTCCCGCTCACGCTCGTCGTCTCCGGTGAGCAGCGCATCACGGCCGTCCAGCTGGATGCGGCGGGCGTGACCGCACTCACCGCCGACCAGACCGTCGTCTGGCGATCCGCCTGGGCCGACCTCAGCTACTCCAACGGCACGGACCTCATCCTGCACAACGGACGGCAGCCCATCCACATCGCGACGTCGGATGCTGATCAGGACCCGCTCGAGGAACTCGTCATCAAGTACGGGCGCCTCAAGCAGATGCACTTCTAGGCGCTTCGGGCCGTCCGGTCCATCGGCCCGGCGCTGCCGACACGCGGAGAACCGCACGGGGTGAGGTCCGTTCCACGGAATCGTCCTCCCCTCGTGCGGTTCTCCTGCGCTCGGGCGGCCCGCACGAGTGCAGGCCGCCCGCAGTGCGTCGGGTTCGGGTCCCTACGCGCCGATCCGGAACGGGATGCGCTCGAGCGCCTCCTCGCGCGACGACGGCCCCACGAGCATCTCGAACTCGCCGGCTTCCACGATGCGGTTCCCGGCACCGTCGACGATGCTGCAGTCCGCAGCGGGAACGCGCAGGCGCACGACCTTCGACTCCCCGGCTTCGAGCGACACCTGCTGGAAGGCCTTGAGCTCCTTCTCCGCCCAGCTCACCGAGGTGATGCTGTCGCTGATGTACACCTGCACGGTCTCGACCGTGGGACGCGTGCCCGTGTTGGTCACGGTGACCTCGGCTTCGACGACGTCCGCGACGGTCACGGCCGGCGTGAGCGCTCGCGCATCGGAGTACTCGACCGTCGTGTACGACAGGCCCTCGCCGAACGCGAACGCGGTGCGCTGCGTCAGGTCGGCGTACCGGTTGCCGTGCTGGCCGCGGATCTGGTTGTAGTAGGTCGGCTGCTGGCCGACGTGCACCGCGAAGGAGATCGGCAGTCGGCCGGAGGGCTCGACGAGGCCGAGCGCGACCTCGGCGATCGCGCGGCCGCCCTGCATGCCGGGATTCGCGACCCACAGGATCGCAGCGGCGTCGTGGGTCGACGGCGGCAGGACGAGCGGCTTCGATGCGAGGAGGACGACGACGAGCGGCTTGCCCGTCGCAGCGAGGGCGTCGAGGAGCGCGATCTGGCCGCCGATGAGCTCGAGCGTCGCCGTGGAGCGGGCTTCGCCGACGAGCTCGATGCGGTCGCCCACGACGGCGACGACGACATCGGCCGATTCCGCGTTGGCCACGGCTTCCGCGATGAGTCGTTCGTTCGCCTCCGCGGCGACGACGAGCGGGGACCTCGGCTGGCCGTCCGGGAAGAACTCGCCCTCGGGGTCCGGCACGACCGTGAGGATGTCGGCGCCCTGCGTGTACTCGACGGTCCAGTCGGCCGGTGCGTGCGCGGTGAGACCGTCGAGCACGGTGACGATCATGTCGCGGGGCTGACCGTCGAGCCATCCGGCCTGGCCGGAGGAACCGGCCCAGTCGCCGAGCTGGGTCTGCGCGTCGTCCGCGAGCGGGCCGACGACGGCGATCTTCCGCGGTGCGTCGCTCGGCGTCGCACGGCCCGTCTCATCGGCGACGAGGCCGCCGGCGAGCGGGAGCACGCCGTCGTTCTGCAGGAGCACGACCGACTTGCGGGCGATCTCCAGGTTGACGGCGGTGTGCTCCTCCGTGCCGACGGAGAGGCCGATTCTGTCGATCTCGGGGTGACGAGGGTTCTCGAAGAGGCCCAGTTCGAACTTGACCGTGAGGATGCGGGAGACCGCTGCGTCGAGGTCGCCCTCGACGAGCAGGCCGGTGTCGATCGCCTCGAGCGCGCCCTCGTAGAACTTCGGCGTCGTCATGACCATGTCGTTGCCCGCCTTGACGGCGGCTGCGGCCGCGTGGGCGTAGTCGGGCTGCACCTTCTGCTCCCAGACCATGCGGCCGACGTTGTCCCAGTCGGTGATGAGGGTGCCCGTGTAGCCCCACTCGCCGCGGAGGACGTCATTCAGCAGCCAGTCGTTGACCGTGATCGGGATGCCGTCGGTCGACTGGTAGCCGAGCATGAACGTCCGGCAGCCCTCGCGGGCCACCCGCTCGAACGGCGGCAGGAACCAGGAGCGCAGCTTGCGGCGCGAGATGTCCGCCTCGCTCGCGTCGCGTCCGCCCTGCGTCTCGGAGTACCCGGCGAAGTGCTTCGCGGTCGCGAGGATGGCGGTGGGATCGTCGAGTCCGTCGCCCTGGTAGCCGCGGACCATCGCGGAGGCGAGCTCGCCGATGAGGAACGGGTCCTCGCCGAACGTCTCGTCGACACGGCCCCAGCGCAGGTCCCGGGCGATGCAGAGCACGGGCGAGAACGTCCAGTGGATGCCGGTCGCGGCCACCTCGACGGCCGTCACACGGGCGACCTTCTCCACGAGTTCCGCATCCCAGGACGCGGCCATGCCGAGCTGGGTCGGGAAGATCGTCGCGCCCTCCCAGAAGGAGTGCCCGTGGATGCAGTCCTCGCCGACGAGCAGCGGGATGCCGAGGCGGGTCTCTGTCGTGAGTTCGTGCGCCTTGACGACACGCTCCGGCGAGGCGTGGAGGATGGAGCCGACGTGCTTGCCGAGGACGTGGTCGTCCAGGTCGTCGCGGGCGTCGAGCTGCAGCATCTGCCCGACTTTCTCCTCCGGCATCATCCGTCCGAGGAGGTCGGCGACGCGCTCGGCGACGGACAGAGCCGGGTCGAGGTAGGGCAGCTCGCGGGTCGCAGTGCGGTCGGGGCGGGGCAGGTCACTGCTCACGGTGGTGTTCTCCTTGTTGGTGCTGCTGTTCGGAACGCGCGGCCGGACGGGGATTTCCGGACGCGGACACGGCCTTCGCGCGATGGTGCATCGCGCGAAGGCCGTGGATTTACTTGGTCTGGTCGGTGGCGGTCGGGCCGCCTGGGACGCCGGTCGAGCCGGCGGGCGGGCCGCCTGCAGCGCCGCTCGGGGTCCGCACGGCGGTCACGCTGCTCGACATCGCGATGCCCTTCTTGCGCATCGCGCGGGCACGATCGCCCGCGGAGCGCAGACGCGGGTTGACGTACTCGTCGATGCCGAAGTTGATGAGCGAGAGGGCGACGCCGAGGAGTGCGATGCAGAGGCCGGCCGGGACGTACCACCACCAGAAGTCGGGGAATGCGCCGTTCTGCTGCGCCCAGAACAGGATCGTGCCCCAGTTCAGGTTGGTGATGGGGATCACGCCGATGAACGCGAGCGTCGTGAGGCCGAGGACGGCGGCGGTGACGGTGCCGACGAAGCTCGACGCGATGATCGCGAGCAGGTTCGGCAGCATCTCCACCGTGATCACGCGGTGGATCGGCTCGCCGTTCGCCCGCGCCGCCTGGATGAAGTCGCGGTTGCGGAGCGACATCGTCTGCGCACGGAGGACCCGCGCGCCCCACGCCCAGCCGGTGATCGCGAGCACCGCCGAGATGAGGAACAGGCTCGGGTTCTCGTACTGCGAGGCCACGATGATCATGAGCGGGAGGCCGGGGATCACGAGGAACACGTTGGTGATCGCGGACAGCGACTCGCTCTTCCAGCCGGTCACATAGCCGGCGGTCACGCCGACGATGACGGCGATGACGGTCGCGATGACGCCCGAGAGCATGCCGACGAGGAGCACGCCGCGCGTGCCGTAGATGAGCTGGCTGAGCACGTCCTCGCCCATGTGGGTCGTGCCGAGGAGGTGCGCCCACGACGGCGGCTGACGCAGGGCCGTGAAGTCCTTGTCGAGCGGGCCGTACGGGGCGATCAGGTCGCCGAAGACGGCGACGAGGACGAAGAAGCCGAGGATCGCGAGACCCGTGATCGACTTGCCGCTGCGGAACATCGCGAACGACTGCCCGACCTTCGCGAGGACCGTGGTCCCGCGGGGCCTGGCCGGTGCGATCGTCGAATTGAGTGCGGTGGTGTTTGGCACAGACATGGAATCAGGACTCCATCTGCCGGGCGCGGGGGTCGAGCACGGCGTATGCGACATCGGCGAGGATGTTCGCGATGAGAACGGTCAGGGTGATGACCAGGAAGATGCCCTGCATGAGCGGGTAATCCTTGGCGTTGGTGGCGTCCAGGAGCAGCTTGCCGACGCCCGGGTAGGAGAAGACGAGTTCCATGACGAGCGTTCCACCGACGATGAAGCCGAGGGACAGCGCGAAACTCGACAGCTGCGGCAGCATCGCGTTGCGGGCCGCATAGTTCCAGAGCACCCGGCGCGGTTTCAGCCCCTTCGCCTGCGCGACGGTCACGTAGTCCTCGTCGAGGACGGTGATCATCATGTTGCGCATGCCGAGGATCCACCCGCCGAGCGATGCGATCACGATCGTGAGCGCAGGGAGGGTTCCATGCGCGATCACCTGGCCGATGAAGTCCAGGCTGAACGTGGGTTGCGACCCCTTGCCGTAGGCGTGGGACGCGGGGAACCAGCCGAGCGTCGTGGAGAAGACCGCGATCGCGATGAGCCCCATCCAGAAGTACGGGACCGTGGAGAAGAACGTCGTGATCGGGACGATGAAGTCGGCCTTGCTGCCCCGGCGCCAGCCGATGTACGCGCCGAGGCCGGTGCCGAGGACGAACGACATGACCGTGGCGATGCCGACGAGGCCGATCGTCCAGGGCAGGGCGGAGGCGATGACGTCGGTGACGGGGGCGAGACCGCGGGAGAAGGAGCGGCCGAGGTCGCCGGAGAACAGCAGGCCCCAGTAGTCGATGTACTGCTGGAGGAGCGTCTTGTTCGAGTCGAGACCGAACAGGGTGCGCAGCGAATCGATGGCTTCCGGGCTGATCTTCCCCTGGTTCTTCAGGAGGTATGCGCTGACCGGGTCGCCCTTCATCACGCGCGGCAGGAAGAAGTTGATGGTGATGGCCGCCCACGCGGTGAACGCGTAGAAGATGGCGCGGCGTGCGAAGAATCTCACGGGTCAGCTCCGTCCGGTGGTCGTGGATCCGGGCTTCGCGAAGTGCTTGTCCGGGTCGGGCGAGGCGTCCCGCAGGGTACGCGTGTACTCGTGCTGCGGGTTGAGGATGACGTCGTCCGCCGGGCCGCGTTCGACGACGCGGCCGTGGTTCAGCACCATGATCTCGTCGCTGAAGTGGCGGGCGGTCGCGAGGTCGTGGGTGATGTACAGGACGCCGAGGTTGGACTCGCGCTGCAGATCGGCGAGCAGGTTGAGCACCCCGAGTCGGATCGATACGTCGAGCATCGAGACGGGTTCGTCGGCGATGAGGAGCGACGGGCGCGATGCGAGGGCGCGGGCGATGGCGACGCGCTGACGCTGTCCGCCGGAGAGCTCGTGGGGGCGGCGGTCGAGCGATTCGTCCGGATCGAGGCGGACGCGCTCCAGGAGGCGACGCACCTCGTCCTCGACCTCGGCGGACGGCACGACGTTGTCGAGTCGCAGTGGCCGCTCGATGTGGTACCGGATGGTGTGGGCCGGGTTGAGCGAGGCGAAGGGGTCCTGGAAGACCATGCGCACCTGCTGACGGTAGCGGCGGAGGGCGCGGCCTCGGCGCGGGATCGGCTTGCCGGCGAGCAGGATCTGCCCGGACGTCGCGCGTTCCAACTGCGTGAGGATCTTCGCGATCGTGGACTTGCCACTCCCGCTCTGCCCGACGAGGGCGATGGTCTGTCCGGACGTCACGGTGAAGCTCACGTCGTCGAGGGCGAGCAGTTCGCCGGCCCCGCGCACGCGGTACTTCTTGGTGACGTTCTTGAACTCGAGCGATGTCACGAGTGATCGGCTCCTGCCTTGGTGGGGGCTGCATCGCCCTGTGAGCCGCGCACGAACTCGCCGCGTTCGCCCGTGAGGCTGGGGAACGACGACAACAGGCGCTTCGTGTAGTCGTGCTGGGCGTTCGTGTAGATGTTCTCCGCCGTGTCGAGCTCGACGATCCGACCCTCGCGCATGACGGCGATGCGGTCGGAGATCTCGAGGAGCAGCGGGAGGTCGTGGGTGATGAAGACGACGGAGAAGCCGAAGGTCTTCCGCAGCTCGGAGATCTGCTGGAGGATGTCGCGCTGCACGAGGACGTCGAGCGCGGTGGTCGGCTCGTCCATGATCATGAGCTGCGGTTTGAGCGCGAGCGCCATCGCGATCATGACGCGCTGGCGCATGCCGCCGGAGAGTTCGTGGGGGTAGGAGCGCAGTCGGTCGCGACCCACGCCGACGATCTCGAGGAGGTCGCCTGACTCCTTCGTGCGCTCGGCGCGGGAGAGCTCGGGGCGGTGCGTGGAGAACACGTCGCCGAGCTGCTTGCCGATGTTGATCACCGGGTTGAGCGCGTTCATCGCGCCCTGGAACACCATGGAGACCTTGTCCCAGCGGAAGGCGCGCATCGCGTGCTCGTCGAGGGCGTTGATGTCGATGTCGGTGCCGTCGGCGTCGTGGAAGATCGCCGAACCGCTCGTGATGATGGCCGGCGGTTTGAGGAGACGCTGCAGGCCGTAGGCGAGCGTGGTCTTCCCGCAGCCGGATTCGCCGGCGAGGCCGAGGATCTCGCCTCGTTGGAGGGTGAGCGAGACGTTCCGGACGGCTTCGACCGGCCGGTCGACGTCGTACACGACGCTGAAGTCGGAGACTGTCAGCAGGGCGTCGTTGGTCACTGCGTGTACCTGCATTCTGTGAGGCAGAGGGGATCTGGACACTGGGATGGGTCGAAGGCGGCCTGCGCGGCCCTCGACCCATCCGGTGATGGTGCTAGCGAACCGTGACTACTTGACGGCCTTCAGCTTCGTGAGGATCTCGACAGCGGTCGGCTGAGTCGGGTCGGCGGGGACGTACGGGTCCTTCTCGCCGGGCCAACCGGTGTAGTTGCGGGTGTTGTACGAACCGATGAACGGACGCGTGCCGACACCGATGGCGGGCACCTCGTCGACGAAGATCTTCTGGACCTCGTCGAGTGCCGTCTTGCGGGTGTCGTCATCGGTCGCGTTGGCGTACTGCTGCAGTGCCGCGGTCGCCTCCGGGCTGTCGAAGCGACCGAAGTTGAAGTCGGCCGCCTCGCCGATCGGCTTCAGCCAACGGCCGTCCATGATGTCGCTGTACAGGTCGTAGGGCGTCGCGCCGGTGTCGGTCCAGTGCAGGATCGCCTGGAAGTCGCCGTTGCCCTTGTTCGCCCACCAGGTGTCCGAGTCGGGGGTGTCGACCGCCGCGTCGACGCCGAGCGCCTTGACGGAGTCAGAGATCAGGCTGATGCCCGTGACGTAGTCGTTCCAGCCCTGCGGCACGGCGAGCTTGAAGGTGACCTTCTCACCGGAGGGGTCGACGAGGGCGTCGCCGCTCCAGGTGTAGCCGGCTTCGGTGAGGATCTTCTTGGCGCCTGCCACGTCGACCTTGTAGTCCTTGCCCGAGAACTCGGACGCGATGTACGGGTCGCCGACCGGGGTGGGGAGGCCGGTCACCGAGGTGAGCTCGGGGACGCCGCCCTCACGGGCGATCGACTGGTGCTTGCTGCGGTCGACGACGAGGTTGACGGCCTTGCGGAACGCGGGGTCGTTGAAGGGCTTCTCGGTCGTGTTGACGAACAGGGCGTCGATGCCGAGGCCGGCAGCGGCCCAGTAGACGTTGTGCTCGGGGTCCTTGTCCAGGAACGCGGACTTCACGTTCGGGATGAAGGCCTGCGCCCAGTCGGCGTCGCCGTTGGCGAGGGCCGTGGTGAGGGCCGTGTTGTCGTTGTACGACACGTAGTAGAGCGTCGGGACGGCGAGCTTGCCGCCCCAGTAGTCGTCGCGTGCGGTGAGCTCGACGCTCTGCGTGCTGAACGAGGTGAGCGTGTACGGGCCGGTGCCGACGGGCTTCAGGTTGGGGTCCGTCGCAGGGTCCTTGACGTCCTTCCAGATGTGCTCGGGAACGATCTGCTTGTGCAGCACCTTGTCCTGCTTGACGTACATCGAGTTCTCGAACGCGAGCGTGACGACGTTGTCCTCACGGGTGACGCTCGTGAGGCCGAGTGCCGCGGTGTCGAGTTCCGGGTTCGACTTGAAGAGGTTGAACGTGTACTCGATGTCGCCTGCGGTGAAGTCTTCGCCGTCGTTCCACTTCACGCCGTCGCGGGCTTCGAGCTGCACGGACTTGTAGTCGTCGGCCCAGGTGATCTTCGAGGCGAGCCACGGCTTCGGATCACCCGACGGGTCGATCAGGTTCACGATCGCGAGGGGCTCGAGGATCGAGTTGATGTAGCCGAGCTTCAGGCCCGAGGAGTCACCGACCCAGGGGTTGTTGGACTCGGTGGCGATCGCGCCGTCCGGCTTCGCGATCGTGAGCGCGGCGCCGTCCTTCGACGCACCGCCTGAGTTGCCGCCGGCCGAGCAGCCGGTGAGCACGAGAGCGGCCGCGAGACCGACAGCTACCAACGAGGATTTGAGCCTCATCACATCTCCTTTGATGGGTGACGACACGACCGGGTCGTGGCGCGGTTATCTGGTGACGCCACGGCGTTGCCGTGACGCAGAACACACTGCGGTGCGGGATTCCGGGAGGAGACCCGCGGTGATCCGAGCGTTCACCCACGTAGGCGACGACGCGCAGAGGGCCGGTTGTTTCGAGTGGGCGGCTGCTGCAGCCGCACACTCAAGGACCTCGTTGTCACCGCAACACCTGTGGGCTGGGCCGAACGAAAAAAAGATTACCTGCTTGTAAGTAACTATGCAACAGGAGGATGATGGAGCCAGACGGACAGGCCGCCAGAGCGGGTTCAGACCTATAATCAACACCGCTAGCGGGTCGGCCGCGCCCCCACGAAGGGACTGCCCGCAGCACGCCCTGGAGGGCACACCAGCACGAGAGAGATGCGACGACGCAATGACCTTCACGAAGCGCCAACCCCGGTCGCGCCCGGAGACGTTGCTCAAGAGGACCGAGATCCTCAAGGCGGCGGCGGACACGTTCGGCAGCAAGGGCTACGCCAACGGCACGCTCGCCGAGATCGCCGAACAGGTGAACATGACCCACGCCGGGGTCCTGCACCACTTCCACTCCAAGGATCAACTGCTCCTCGAAGTGCTCAGGTACCGTGACGCGAGCGATGTCGAGAACCTCGACAACAAGCACATCCCCGACGGCATCGACCTCTTCCGCCACCTCGTCCGCACCGCGTTCGCGAACGCTCAGCGTGCCGGCATCGTGCAGGCGTACGTCGTCCTCTCGAGCGAGTCGGTCACCGATGACCACCCCGCCCGCGAGTTCTTCGAGTCACGCTATCGAACGCTGCGCGCCGAGGTCGTCCACGCGTTCGAGGTCATGTGCGCCGAGCGCGGCATCACTGCTCCCGACACGATCCGGCACGCTTCCGTCAGCATCCTGGCGGTCATGGACGGTCTGCAGGTGCAGTGGTTGCTGACCCCGGACGACGTCGATCTGGCGCACGCGAGCGAGTTCGCGATCGAGGCGATCGTGCGTGCCGTCGTCGAGCCGCGTCCCACGAGCATCCTCGCCGCCGACTAGCCCGTCTCCCTTCGCCCTCCCGCCCCACCGCCCCAGCTCGCCTGCCGAGGTGAGGCTTCCGGTTGTCCAGGGGCCCCGAAAACGACCGGAAGCCTCACCTCGGCGGATTCGCGACAGCACGCTCGAGGTCGTCGAAGTGGTCGCGGAGGAGCGCCGCGACATCGATCAGTTCGGGCTCGTACAGCCACTGGTACTGCAGGCCGTCCCACAGGGCGACGAGCCAGTCCGCCTCCTCGCGCGGATCACGATCAGCCGGCACCCTGCCCTCCGCGATGAGCCGAGTGAAGACCTCGGTGAACGCCGCCCGGACATGCGCGAATCGCGCCCTGAAGAACTCGTGGGCGGGATGCTCGGGCGCGATGGCCTCGCACGACAGCACGGAGTAGATCGCGATGAGCCCGGGGTCGTCCGCGGAACTGCTCCCCGCCTGCGCCACGAGCATGTCGACATCGCCTCCCGCAGCCGATGCGAGCTCCTGCGGACTCCGCGCAGACACCCGATCGTCGCGTCGCTGGAGCACCGCGATCAGCAGCTCCTCCTTGCTCGAGACGTGATGCAGGAGCGTCGATTTCGCGATGCCGACAGCGCTCGCGATGTCCTGCAGGCTCGTGTCGTGGAATCCGTGTCGGGAGAAGAGCGTCGTCGCGTCGGCGATGATCCGTTCGCGACGTTCACGGCCGGGCGCATAGCCGCGTGGTTCGGCTTCGGCTTCGGCTTCGGCGTCGGCGTCGGTTCCGGGTCCGCCGGCCGGGAGCACTGACGTTCCCGATGCGGTCGAGGGCGCCCCCTCGACAGTCGACGCAGCAGCCGACACAACCGTCAGCGCCGGTGCGTCATCGTCATATATGAAGGCGATGCGCCTCGCGAGACGATTCGGCAGATCGATGTCGTCCGCGTAGAGCGACATCAGTTGCAGTCCGTCCCAGCCGGCGACGAGCCGGACGGCGTCGCTCCACGGATCGGGCTGGTCGCGGAAGTCCACGAGCGGCATCCGTCTGGCGAAGCGGTAGTGCTCCCGCATCGCGTCGTGGGCGGGATGGTGCGTGCTCGTCGCTTCCCCGACGAGGGCCGCGTATAGCTCCACATATCCAGGGATCTCAGCGTTCCGTCGGGCGAGCTCCACCGGCCCGGACGGAAGGCCCTGCCTGGCGCGTTCGTCCATCCACTCGAGGTTCGCGTGTTCGAAGCGTTCGACGAGCGAGCCGAGGATGTCCTCCGTGCCGGCGAAGTAGCGTCGCATGCCCTGGTGGGTGAGGCCCGCGGCGGCGGCGATGTCGCGGAGCGAGGTCGCCCGGTAGCCGACGGTGCGGAAGAGCTCGAGCGAGACGTCGAGGATCTGTTCCCGGCGCCTCGCGCCTTTCGCGTGCTTCTTCGGCGTTGGTGCGAGCGTGTTCTGCATGCCGCCTCCCACGGGACAGCTTAACGACCGACGACCCCCGAGGAAAAAGTTACCATTCGGTCGAGATTGAGTTATGCTCGCCTCGACGACGACGTCCGGACCCTCCGCCGCTCGCTCGTCGCTTCCTCGAAAGGACGAGACATGACAGAGCTGTCACCGGCCGCCTCGGCTGCCATCGTCGGCACGACCGGGATCAGAGTCCCGGGAACGGCCCCCACCGGCAGGGAGCCTCGGGGCTTCACGGCCGCCCTCGCAGGCGCCAACTTCGGCGTCTACATCGCGCTGCTCACACCCGTGATGGTGTCGATGGCGTTCAAACTGCAGCACATCACCTCGACGCCGGAAGCCGCGACGGGCGGGCTGGGACTCGTGCTCGGCGTCGGAGCCCTCTTCGCGCTCATCGCGAACCCCCTCGTCGGGCGGCTCTCCGATCGCACGACCTCACGCTTCGGCATGCGCCGCCCGTGGATCCTCGGCGGCGCGATCGTCGGCGTCCTCGCCCTCGCGCTCATCGGCGTCGCCACGAGCGTGTGGATCGTGCTCGTCGGCTGGTGCCTCGCCCAGGCCGCCCTCAACGGCGTGCTCGCCGCCGCGAATGCGACCCTCCCCGACCAGGTCATCCCGGAGCGTCGCGGCAAGGTGTCCGGCCTCGTCGGCATCACGACACCGCTCGGCATCCTCGGCGGGAGCTTCCTCGTCAACTTCATCGGCGACGACTTCGCCCGCTTCGTGGTCCCAGGGGTGCTCGCCCTGCTCTTCGCCGTCGTCTTCGTGCTCCTCCTCCGCGACCGCCGTCTCGAGACGAAGCCCGCGAAGCGGTTCACGATCGGTCAGTTCTTCGGCTCCTTCGTCTTCAACCCCGTCAAGCACCCCGATTTCGGCTGGACCTGGCTCACCAAGTTCTTCGTCATGTTCGGGTACGCGGGCATCGCCACGTTCCTGCCGTTCTACCTGACCGAACGATTCCAGCTCGGCGAGCAGGACGCGATCGGAACCATCCTCATCGCGAACGTCGCGTCGATGGCGATGATGATGGTGTCGAGTCCGCTCGGCGGTTGGCTGTCCGACCGCATCGGCAAGCGCCGCCCCTTCGTCGCCGCCGCCGGACTCATCATGGTCGTCGGTCTCGTGCTCCTCGCGTTCGCACCGTCGATCGCGATCCTCATCGTCGCGCAGGGCATCATCGGTTTCGGCGCGGGCGCCTTCTTCTCCGTCGACCTCGCACTCGCGACCCAGGTCCTCCCGAACCCGGACGACGTCGCCAAGGACCTCGGCGTGCTCAACATCGCGAACGCCCTGCCGCAGTCGATCGCACCCGCCATCGCCCCGGCCATCATCGCGTTCGGTGCGTCTACGGCCCTCGGCGGCTACACCACCTGGTACCTGTTCGGAGCGCTCATCTCGCTCCTCGGCGCCCTGCTCGTCTACTGCATCAAGGGAGTGAAGTGACCATGACCGACACCGACATCACCACTGGCACCGACGTCACCACTGGCACCGAGAACACCGCCGCCGTCGAACGCACCTGGCTCGATGCCACGAAACCCGTCACGGAACGCGTCGAGCTCCTCCTCTCGGAGATGACGCTCGAGGAGAAGGCCGGGCTGTTCTTCCAGAGCATGATCACGATCGGTGAGGACGGCGGGCTCGCAGAGGCGAACGACGCGTTCGGCCTCCCCTCGACGCAGGACGTCGTCATCGACCGGTTGATGTCGCACTTCAACGTCTTCGGCGGTGCGCCGACGGGGCGGGCGTTCGCCGAGTGGCACAACCGCCTGCAGGAACTCGCCGCGTCCACCCGGCTCGGCATCCCTGTCACACTGTCGACCGATCCGCGTCACTCCTACAGTGACAATCCGCTCGCCGCGATCAACTCCGGTGCGTTCTCGAGCTGGCCGGAGCCGCTCGGCCTGGCCGCGATCGGTGATGCCGCTCTCGTCGAGGAGTTCGGCGACATCGCCCGTCAGGAGTACACGGCCGTCGGCATCCGGGTGGCCCTCCACCCGCAGATCGACCTCGCGACCGAGTCGCGATGGGCTCGTCAGCTCGCGACGTTCGGGGAGGACGTCGAGCTCACGAGCGCGCTCGGGGCCGCCTACATCCGTGGCTTCCAAGGCCGTGAGCTCGGCCCGGATTCGGTTGCGACGATGACGAAGCACTTCCCCGGGGGCGGCCCGCAGCTGGACGGTGAAGACCCGCACTTCGCCTACGGTCGCGAGCAGGTCTACCCGGGCGGCGAGTTCGAGCTGCACCTCAAGCCGTTCGAGGCCGCGTTCGAGGCCGGTACCAGCCAGATCATGCCGTACTACGGGATGCCGGTCGGCACCGAGTTCGAGGAGGTCGGCTTCGGCTTCAACAAGTCCGTCATCACGGGGCTCCTCCGCACCAGGTTCGGCTTCGACGGCATCGTCTGCACCGACTGGGGCCTCATCACCGACGGCGAGATCATGGGCCAGCCGTTCCCTGCTCGCGCGTGGGGCGTCGAGCACCTGAGCCCGGCGGAGCGAATGACGAAGGTCATCGATGCCGGGGCGGACCAGTTCGGTGGCGAGAACCGACCGGACATGCTCATCGACCTCGTCCGGTCGGGTGCGATCGAGGAGTCCCGCCTCGACGAATCCGCTCGTCGCCTCCTACGGGAGAAGTTCGTGCTCGGTCTCTTCGACCGGCCGTTCGTCGATGCCGATCGGGCCGCGGAGATCGTCGGGAACGAGCGGTTCGTCGCAGCGGGCGAGGCGGCGCAACGCGCATCGATCGCCGTCATCACGAACCGCGACGTCGCCGGCGCACCCGCTGTGCCGTTCCAGCGGGGACTGCGGATCTGGGCAGAGGGCGTCGACGCCGCGATCGTGGCCGAGTACGGCACCGTCGCGACCTCCCCGGACGATGCCGACATCGCCGTGCTCCGTCTGCAGGCGCCGTACGAGGAACGTGGGACGACGTTCGAGAACTTCTTCCACGCGGGTTCCCTCGACTTCTCGCCGGACACGGTCGCCCACGTTGGCGATGTCGCTGCACGGGTCCCGACGATCGTCGACGTCTTCCTCGACCGTCCGGCCATCCTCACCCCGATCGTCGACTCGGTCGCGGCGATCGTCGGCAACTGGGGGTCCAACCCTCGTGCGCTCTTCGACGTCCTGACGGGTGCAGCCGAGCCGAAGGGCGCGCTCCCGTTCGACCTCCCGCGCGGCATAGACGAGGTGCGGGCGTCCCGTCCCGATGTGCCGTTCGACACGGCGGACCCGCTCTTCCGTTTCGGTCACGGCCTCCGTCTCTAACCCCGCCTGCCCGCCCCACACCACCCGCCGAGGTGAGGCTTCCGGTTGTTCAGCGGCCCTGAAAACAACCGGAAGCCTCACCTCGGCGGCTCAGCGCGGGTCGCCCTCGTCGAGACGCGCCAGGCGGGCGTTGTAGGCCGTGAGCTCGGCCTCACCATCTCGATCCGCCCGACGGTCGTAGCGTTTCGCCGCACGCTCATCGCTCCGCACCCACTGCGCAACGACGATGAGCGCGACGAGGACGGTCGGGATCTCCCCCGCACTCCACGCGATCCCGCCGCCGACACCCTGATCGGCGAGCAGTTCGGCCGCACTCGCGCCGCCGAGAGCCGTCCACCAGGTCTCGGCGAGGACGGTCGCGCTCGACATGATCGCAAGCCCGAAGAAGGCGTGGAACGCGAGCGTGGAGAGGAGCAGCAGCAACCGGAGCACATGGCCGGGCCGTTCAGGACCCGGGTCGATGCCGATGAGCACCCAGAAGAAGAGGTATCCGGTCGCCAGGAAGTGGACGGTCATCAGGATGTGTCCCTGGTGCGCGAACATCGCCCACTCGAACCAGCCCGTGTAGTAGAAGACGATGAGGCTTCCGGCGAAGAGCACTCCGGCGACCGCCGGCATCGACAGCACGCGCAGGTACCGGGAGTGCACCACGGCGAGGATCCACTCGCGGAGGCCTCGTCCGCCATCGGTCCGAACGGGGAGCGTGCGGAGGGCGAGGAGCACCGGGCCGCCGAGCACGAGGAGCGGCGGGACGACCATCATGAGCATCATGTGCTGCAGCATGTGCGTGCTGAAGTGCACCTGGCCGTAGACCGCGGGTCCACCGCTCGTCGCGAAGAGGAGGGCCGCGCAGCCCGCGACCCACGCGACGACGCGACCGATCGGCCACGCGTCACCCCGTCTCCGGAGTCGGACGACGGCCCACACGTACCAGGCCGCTCCGACGACCGCGAGACCGGCCCACATCCAGTCGACGTGCCATTGCGTGAACATCCGCAGCGGCGTCACGTCCGGCGGGTACGCGAACCCGAGGAGTCTGCGTCGCACATCGTCGGCCACCGGTTCCTGTGAGACGGGCGGTTGGCTGCGTGACAGGGCGACCGAGACGCCGATCGTGATCGCCATGACGACGACCTCGCCGACCGCCAGTCGCACGAAGGCGCCGCGGTCCCCCGGCGCCGCCTGCAGACGAGGGATCAGCCTCCGCCGATGCCAGACGCCCGCGAGGCCGAGGGCGACGAGCGCAGCCGTCTTCACGAGCAGGAGGGCGCCGTACGGCGTGAGGAGGTCGGCCGGTCCGGCGAGACGCAAGGACGCGTTGACCACACCCGAGAACGCGACGGCGCCGAACGCCCATCCGGCGAGCACGGAGTACCGCGCGACCACTGCACCGATCTCGGTCCCGACCTTGCGGCGCAGGAGGATCACGGCGACGAGTCCGCCCACCCACGCCGTCACGCCGATGAGGTGGATCGCGAGGCTGTTGACCGCGTTGCCGTGCTCGTCGGACCCGGCCGCGTGACCGGAGAGCGACAGCGGGAGGAGGGCGAACACGGCGATGGCCGTCGCCGTGGCGATCCACGCGAGTCGCCTGGCGAGGAGCAGGATGCAGAGCACGAGCAGGGCGCACCCGGTCGAGAGCACGAGCGTCTGGCCGAGCTCGAGCTGCGTCGCGTAGAAGAGGAACGTCTTCCCGAACGTGGGCGATGAGATCGGGAGGCCGATGGAGTTCGCTGCGGTGAAGACGAGCACCGCGACTCCGGCCGCGACCCACACGGAGGCCCCCCATGCCGCCCAACGGACCGCGCGGGCCTGCGAGAACGACACCATGCCTGGAACGATCTTCTGGCCGGGCAGGAGGAATGTCGCGGCGATGAGCAGGCCGATCGTGATCGATGCGGCCGTGTCGTGGACGATGCGGGCGATGGGCAGGCCGCGCGTCACGAGGTCGCCGGGGTCGGACAGGGCGGTGCCGGTCCGGAGCGCTCCCGTGGCGTCGAGGGCGAAGAGGGCCACGATGATCGCGACGGGGATCGAGGCGAGCATCACGAGTTCCGGCGCGCGCATCGGCACCACGAACGGCGATGGCGGGACGGTGAGGTCGTCGAGCTCTGACGATGACTGCGCGGGGGTTCCAGCGCGAGTTCCAGCGGGGGTTCTGGGCGAGGCTTCAGGCGGTACGGGTGTTTCGGCCACGGCGGTGGCTCCTTTCCAGCGGCGCGCTCCATGAGGAGGGCGCCGCAGCACACGGATGGGACGCGCTGCAGGGCCGTCAGTGGGCACGCGTGCAGCATCGACCGGACGGATCCGTCACGGAGTGTGCTGGGATCGTCCCGGTCGTGTCGGGAATCAGATGCCGGAGTGCGCCGGTGGTCCGCGAAGGACGGAGGTGCTCGGATACACGCCGAGCGGATGGAGGACGACTGCGTCGAAACCGTCCACGCGCGCTCGGCGGCCGGGCGGGGCGACGAGGTCTGCGAGCACGGCGAGCGCCGCGGGGACGAGCCGCTGCAGTACGAGTTCCTTGACCTCGGCGAGGCGGCCGAGGATCGTCTCGCCACGGTGCAGCGCGGCGATCGTGATGAGGCCGGCGACGACGTGAGCGATCCACATCCAGGGCGCGACGTGGCCGGAGTGGGCGAGGGGCGCGGCCGCCGCGTCGAGCATGACCGGCCCGCCGTGCATCGCGTGTCCGGCCATCGAGGCGCTGCCGCCTGCGCTTCCGCCAGCAGCACCAGTTCCCCCGGCCCCGGCCACTGCCCCGAGCACGAACAGCGTGTGGAACAGCACCTGGCTGATCGCCACGGCGATGCTCAATCGGATGAGCGACAGGCGACGACCGGCCAGCATGACGCACACGAGGGTGGAGAAGACGAGTGGCACGACGATGCCGAGCGAGCCGGGCATCACTCCGCCGCCGGCGATGTGCGACAGCAACGCGACGAAGGTGGAGAGCGTCGCTGCGACCAGTCCCCGCAGGGCGCGGGTCGATCGGGCTGACGACATGTCCTCATTCTCGCAGAGTCTCGAATTCACGCTGTGTTCATGGTGTGGAAGGTGATACGTTCATCTCTCTAGATAAACTAGAAATTAGACAAGCTAAATATCCGAGGGAGATCACCATGGGTCAGATCGTGTACGGTTCCGGCGTCCGAACGATCCCCGTGGACGACGTCACCCTCGCCTATGTGAAGACCATCGCCGTCATGAAGCTCCGTCGGAACGAGGCCTTCACGATCACCCTGCAGACGAGCGCGTCGGCGGGTCCTCTGTCCGTCTGGGTCCACCCCTCGATCGGCCTGCAGTTCCTCTTCGACGAGGACGCCCGTGTCGAGCTCGACCGCACCAAGCTCGAAGCGCTCATGCAGGCGGCGAACCGCACGGGCGATCTCCGCGCAGACCCCATCGAGGAGACGCAGCGCATCACCGAGACGCGCACGACGCGGGCTCCGGCGAAGCGGACGCTCACCGGGTCGAGCCGGACCAGGGCCGTCGCCGCCGCATAGCCCGCATCACGTCCGCGACCGGCCGACGAGCGGACCAGGTCTCGCCGAGTACGCTTGCCCGGCAGACAGACGAATCGAAGGAGGCGCGGAATGTCGATCGATCACACCGACCGCGCGAGCCACGACGCCGCCCGGAACGATGGCGCAACGCAGCGCAACGACCGCTCCGGGTACTGGTACGAGCCGGAGGCAACGGTGTCCGGCGTCGACCTGCTCAACATGCTGCGGCAGTACCACGACGCCGAGGCCGAGATGCGTCGGCAGACGCGCGAGTCGATGGCGATGAACGAGACGGACATGCTCGCGCTCCGCCATCTCCTCAAGGCCCAGCGCACGGGCGGGGTGATCACGCCGAGCATGCTCGCCGGGATGCTGCAGATCTCGACGGCGTCGGTCACCGCGCTCATCGATCGCTTGGAGAAGAGCGGACACGCGCGTCGTGACCCGCATCCCACCGATCGGCGCTCCACCGTCATCACTCCCACGCCCGGCACGGATTCCGAAGTGCGCCGGACCCTCGGTCGGATGCACACGAACATGCTCGCCGTGGTGGAGGGCCTCGATGACCGCGAGATCGCCGCCGTCGGCCGGTTCCTCTCTGGCATGGTCCATGCGGTCGAGGATGCTTCGATCGCCGAGGAGCACGCCGCCGGCACGTCCTGATCAGCGCGCGCCGCCCGTGCTCATCCCCAGATGTTCTTCACGACGTCGCTGATGAACGAGTAGACGCCGAAGAGGAACAGCGGCACGCCGATCACGATCCACACCCACTCTGTCTTCGGCCGGAGACGGCGGCCCTGCTTCGCAACGCCGCGTGGTGGTCGGATGATCCTTCCGGCGGCGACATGCGAGTTCGCGCCGGCGCCGTCGAACACCACCCGGGTGTCCCCGAGCCGCGTGTCTCGCCATCGCCGCCACTGCTCCGTCTTCTGCGCGAGGGCGTCGATGACGGACAGGAGCCACGTCCACGTCTCGGGGTCCAGCGTGGAGAGATCGCGCCGTGAGTAGAGGAAGAGGTGGTCGTCGACGATCTCGACGTCGAGTTCCGCGGCCCGGTCGATGAAGCGCGCCATGACGTCGGGAGTGAAGAGGTAGAGGGCGTCCGCCTCGTAGCCCTCCGGGCAGTAGAGCGTGAAGTGACGGTCGAAGTCGCCTTCGAGCCCGAGCTGCTGGCGTCCGGCGAACTGCACGGGCAGGTTCGAACGACCGAGGGTGTTGTTGCCGCGGGCGTCGAGCACGATGTGCGGGAGATCCATGGGAAGGCGCATCGCCACATAGCCCCAGCGGTGCTGCTCACGATTCTTCCCGCTGCCGGTCGAGTACGCGTAGTTGGCGACCGAGAACGGGACCGTTCCGCGTCGCATCAGCACATCGGTCGCGAGGGCGGGCTCCCCGTATCCGAAGATCATCCCCGTGAGAGGAGGTCGGGTGATCGTCGGCACGTACTCCATCCGGTTCGCGCGGGCGAAGCGGTCGAGGAGGTATTGGCGGCGTCCGCTGCGTCGGCGCAGGTCCCCCACGACGTGCACGGCGAGCAGGATGGTGAGCGCGAGGTACGTGGCGAGCACCATCCCCATGACCACGAGGTCCCCCGCGTCCGGTTCGGTGAACAGTTCCGCGAAGAGGAAGATCCAGGCCCCGCTCGACACGAGGACCACCAGGACGAGGCCTCCCGAGAGGAGCACGCTCCGCAGGGGCGGTACGACGCTCGTCGGGAGTTGGTCGCGGAAGCGTCGCAGTGCGTCCCGATCGATCGGTGCGGTCAACGCGGTCGTGTCGATGCCGTCGATGTCGTCCCGTGAGCGCACTCGACCACCCTAGCCACCCTCCACGCAACACGTGTGGGACATCCGTCACGGCTCTCGACTCGGCGTGCCCGCTCTGGCAGTCTCGGAGATCCCGAAACCCGACCACCCTGAAGCACCACCTGAAGCACCACCCGAAGCAGAAGACGAGTAGACGCACCGCACCACCGATACGGTCAGCGACGACATCCCACGAGGAGCACGGCATGAGCATCTGGCGGACGAAGAGCATCGAGGATTCGATGG
Organism: Plantibacter lichenum; assembly: GCF_050587525.1. NCBI lineage: Bacteria > Bacillati > Actinomycetota > Actinomycetes > Micrococcales > Microbacteriaceae > Plantibacter > Plantibacter lichenum. The sequence continues at coordinate 103,694 of NZ_JBOBFT010000010.1, forward strand.
CGGACTCGACGGTGGAGGGCCGGAACCTCAAACGCACGCTCGGCACCTGGGACCTCATGATCATGGGCGTCGCGGTCGCGGTCGGCGCCGGCATCTTCTCCGTCGGCGCCAAAGCGGCGGGCAACTACGCGGGCCCGTCGGTCTCGCTCGCATTCGTCCTCGCCGCCGTCACGTGCGCGCTCGCGATCATGTGTTACGCCGAGTTCGCGTCCACGGTTCCCGTCGCGGGATCCGCGTACACCTTCACGTACGCGACGCTCGGGGAACTCCTCGCGTGGATCATCGGCTGGGACCTCATCCTCGAGATGCTCACTGCAGCCGCCGTCATCGCGAAGTACTGGGGCATCTACCTGAGCAGCGTGTTCGAGTTGTGGGGCTGGAACGTCCCGAGCGAACTCGACGTCCTCGGCCTGAAGGTCAGCTGGGGCGCGTTCGTCATCGTCGCGATCTTCACCGTCCTGCTCGTCCTCGGGACGAAGCTGTCGTCGCGCGTGGCGAGCGTGTTCACGATCATCAAGGTCGCCATCGTGATCTTCGTGATCGTCGTCGGAGCGTTCTTCGTGAAGGCCGCGAACTACTCGCCGTTCATCCCGGCGGAGGTGCCGACGAAGGGCGGTGCCTCCGACACCTGGTCGCAGTCCCTCTTCTCCTTCATGACCGGTGCCGCGCCCGCCCAGTACGGCGTCTTCGGGCTCCTCGCCGGCGCATCGCTCGTGTTCTTCGCGTTCATCGGATTCGATGTCGTCGCGACGAGTGCTGAAGAGGTCAAGAACCCGCAGCGGAACCTGCCCCGCGGCATCTTCGGCGGTCTCGCGATCGTCACCGTCCTCTACGTCGGCGTCAGCCTCGTCCTCACGGGCATGGTCCCGTACACGACGCTCGCGAAGGCGGAGGACCCCTCGCTCGCGACCGCGTTCATCGCCGTCGGTGCCGACTGGGCAGCTCAGATCATCTCGATCGGCATCCTCGCCGGGCTGACCACGGTCATCATGGTCCTCCTGCTCGGTCTCGCCCGCGTCCTGTTCGCGATGAGTCGCGACGGCCTCCTGCCGCGTTCGCTCAGCAAGACGAGCGAGAAGCGCAAGACGCCCGTGCGCATCCAGATCATCGTCGGGGCGCTCGTCGCCCTCATCGCCGGCCTCACCGACGTCGGCATCCTCGAGGAGATGATCAACATCGGGACGCTGTCGGCGTTCGTGCTGGTCAGCATCGCCGTGATCGTGCTCCGCAGGAAGTACCCGGATCTGCCGCGTGCGTTCCGTGTCCCGTGGTCGCCGGTGATCCCGATCCTCTCGGCCGTGCTGTGCGTGTGGCTCATGCTCAACCTCACGACGCTCACCTGGGTCCGGTTCCTCGTCTGGCTCGCCCTCGGCTTCATCATCTACTTCAGCTACAGCCGTCGGCATTCGATCGTCGGCAAGAAGGAGCGCGGGGAGCTCATCGAGAGCTGAGTCGACCGGCGGAGCGATGATCCATCGGCTCACCGAAGGTGTTCAGGACCGGTCGCCCTGCGCGCGGTAGTCTGAAGTTCCGGTCCTCATGCGGGGAGGTCGAGATGTTCTTCTGGCGTCGCTCAGCGAAGCGTGCGGCTCTCGCCGAGCCCAGCGCCGTCGAGGACGATCCCTACGCCGCCTATCAGCGCTGGGTCGAGGCCGGTCGGCCGTCCCGCGACCACGGCGAGTGGCCGTGGGATCTCGGCAAGGCGACCGCGCGACCGTTCGACGACGGCACCGACGAGTAACCCGCGCGCCCCATCACTGATGGCCGAGGTGAGGCTTCCGGTCGTTCACGGGCGCTCGGAACCACCGGAAGCCTCACCTCGACGGCACGCGCCCTAGGATGGTCGGACGCGCGGAACGACGAACGTTCTCGACGGCGATGGGGGTCGACCGATGGCAGACGTGTTCGCAGAACTCGAGCGGATCGAGACCGATGACACGGCATCGCAACCGTCCTCCGGTGTGAGTCGCGGCTGGAAGATCGCCATCGTCGCGGCGGTTCTGGCAGCGGGCGCCGCGGCCGTGCTCGCGATCGTCGCGACGGTCGGTCCAGCGCTCACCGAAGCGGAGAACGCCGTCGAGGAGCGGGCGATGCAGCGGTGCATCACCGAGCTCACGGAAGGGAACCGCCTGTCGAGCCCGTCATCGGCCGAGGAGACCGAGGCCCGCTGCACGATGCTCGCGGAGGACGGAAGTCTCGTCGCGCGATTCGGAGACTGACCGGCCCGGATCGCGCCGCCGTCGGGCTATGCGGGCACTCCCGCGGCGCGCACGGGCAGACTCACGCTGAGGCGGAACCCGTCGGGCACTCGTTCGGCGCGGACGTCACCGCCGTGGGCTTCGACGATGCCGCGGACGATCGCGAGCCCGAGACCGGCGCCCGTCGACCCGCCCGCCTCAGCGTCGGGCGTGCGAGCGAGGCTGGCCCGCCACCCCACCTCGAACATGCGCCCGAGGTCTTCCGTGTCCACACCGCTCCCCTGGTCGAGCACGCTCAACACGAGCCGGTCGGCATCGCTGCGCTGGGCGGACACGAGGATCACCGAGCCGCTCGGCGCGTGCCGGATGCCGTTCGTCAGGAGGTTGTGGACGACCCGGGTCAGCTCGTGGGGATCGGCGAACAGCATGTGCCCGTCGACACCGGCCTGCGCGATGCGGATGCCGCGGGCTGCGGCGAGCGGCTGGACGTCGGCGACGGCGTCGGACACGACGTCGAGCAGATCGATCGATTCGAGCCGGAGCCGCAGGGTTCCGCTGTGCAGCTTCGAGAGTTCGAAGAGGTCGTCGACCAGCCGATTCATGGTGTCCGCCTGCACCCGGATTTGCTTCGTGTACGCGGTCGGATCCGGTGCGGTCCCGGCGTCGAGGGCTTCGGCGAGCGCCCGCATCCCCGTCAGCGGCGTGCGGAGATCGTGGGAGATCCAGGCGAAGAACTGGCTGCGCGCAGCATCGAGCCGTTCGACCTCGGCCCGTGCCGCCGCAAGCCGTTCGGACGCCTCCGCGAGTTGCGTGGACACCTCCGTGAGTTCCTTCCAGCCGCGGGTGTCCGCATCGACGACATCGCCCTGACCCACGCGGCGAGCCGAATCGCGGAGCGCCACGATCGACGAGCGCGCGGCACGTGCGGTGAACAGTGCGGCGACGAGGCTCATGGTCGCGGACACCCCGACGACCCAGAACAGCACGTGCAGGTCGTGCTGCGACAAGTACATCTGGGCGGCGATGGCGATGGTGGAGCACACGATGGAGACGATCGCCGCGACCGTCACGACGGCGAACTGCGATGCGACCGAGCCGCGACGGTTCAGGTACAGCACCAGGAATGCGAGCCCCGCGACGACGCCGGTGCACCCGGCCGTCGTCACGACGATGAGCCACAGGTCGGATCCGCTCAGCATGGGGCCACCCCGCTCACGACGCCCCCTGCGTTCCTGCCCCGACGGTGAAGCGGTACCCCGCGCCCCACTCGGTGAGCAGGAAGCACGGCAGGTGCGGATCACGTTCGATCTTCTCGCGCAGGCGGCGCACGTGCACCGTGACCGTCGACGCCTCGCCGAACGTCCATCCCCACACCTCGCGCAGGATCTCGTCGCGCGTCAGCACGCGGTCGGGGTGCCGGAGGAGGAAGTGGAACAGTTCGTACTCTCGGGCGGTGAGGGTGATCTCTCGTCCGTCGGCCCAGATGCGGCGATGCGCGGGGTCGATGCGGAACGGGCCGACCGCGAACGGGGCGGCCGAACCGTGGGCGGTGCCGTTGCGTCGCACGATCGCCCCGATCCGCAGGTGCAGCTCCCGGAGGGCGAACGGCTTGGCGATGTAGTCGTCCGCGCCGAATTCGAGACCGTTGATGCGCTCCTCGACCGCGTCGAGCGCGGTGAGCATGATGATCGGCACGTGCGGGGACCGGGTCCGGATCTCCCGGCAGAGTTCATCGCCGCTCATGCCAGGCAGCATCCGGTCGAGGACGATGACGTCGGGGAGTGCCTCTCGCAGGGCTTCGCGGGCGCTCATTCCGTCACCGTATTGCGACACCGTGTACCCGTCGGCGCGAAGGTAGTCGCCGACCACCGCGAGCACGGTCGGGTCGTCCTCGACCAGCATCACCTGTGGTCCAGGTGGGATCGTGCTCTCGTTCATGGTCTTCGTTCCATCGCTCGTGCAAGCGCTTGTGCAGGCGCTCATGCAGGGGCTCGTTTCGGCCCCGCGGTCAGGCTAGTCTCGCTGCCTGCGCGAGCCTGGGAGCGAGTTCTTACGGTGCTGAAAGAACTCGATTCCGCCCGAACCGCCGTGCGTAACTTCGATCCCGTCGCCAGCCGATCTCCGGTCGGGCGGCACCATCGATCCCTCACGAGAAAGTACGTCAGCATGCGCAGAACAGCATTCGTCGGCGGGGCCCTCATCGCCCTCGCACTCACCCTCACCGCCTGTGGAGCTCCCAGCGGCACCGCTGCTGATTCGTCATCGGCACCGAAGTCTTCCTCGTCGGCGCAGGCCATGTCCGAGTCGACGGCACAGCGCACCGGCGCGTTCGAGGGGCTCAACGACAAGAAGGTCCAAGGCTCCGTGACCGTCGACGGCAGCGAGATCGTCCTCTCGGGGTTCTCCTCCGATGAGGGCCCCGACCTGCACGTGTACCTGACGAACGGCACGGACGAGGCCGCGGTCTCCGCCGGCAAGCAGATCGATGCCGTCTCCTACGACACGGCGTCGCAGACGTTCACGCTCGACGGCGTCGACGCGGCTTCGTTCAACACCGTCGTCATCCACTGCGACAAGGCCAAGGCGGTCTTCGGCGCCGCAGCACTGAAATGAGCAGGCCCACCACGCTGACGCTCGTCGCACCGGTGCTCGCCGGTGCGACGAGGGTCGCCCTCGGGGTCCTGTGGATGAACGAGGGCCTGCTGAAGTTCCGTGCCGGATTCGGCGGCGCGGACATCCTCCTCGTGGCGAACAGCGCGGAGTCCAACAGTCGTGTCCCGGAGTACTTCACAGCCTTCGCCGGCTTCGCGCTCCAGGGAGCTCCGGGCCTCTTCGGGTTCGTGATGCCGCTCCTCGAGCTGGGGCTGGGCATCGCTCTCGTCCTCGGGGCCCTCACCCTCCCGTCCGCGCTCATGTCCGTCCTCACACTCACGCTGTACTGGTCTGCGGATCAACTCATCGGCGAGTACCCGGTCATGGTCGTGTTGTCCGCGATCGTCATCGCCGTCCCGATCGCCGCCTCACGCTTCTCCGTCACGACACTCGTCGAACGGCTCGTGCGTCGAAACCGTCCGGACGCGGTCGGGGCCCCTGTGGCCCTCCGTCGATGGCTGTAGCGTGTCGGACCCCTCCTGATACACTCGACGCCTGCCCAGCTCCGTAGCTGCGGGCGGTCCAGTTCATCCGGTGCTCACTGCACGTCACGCATCCACTGCACGTCAAGCATCCAATGCCTGTCAAGCATCCAGCGCCCGGTGCACGGAGATCCGAGGCTCGAAACCTCCAGCGACTTCAGTACGCAGAAGCCTGGAGGTTTCTTCATGTCCAGATTGTCCGATTCTCCCGCTGCCCGATGGTGGGCGCTCGGGGTCCTCGCCATGACCCAGTTGGTCGTCGTCCTCGACACGACCATCGTCACGATCGCCCTCCCGCAGGCGCAGACCGAACTCGGGATGTCCGACGGCGAACGCCAATGGGTGGTGACGGCCTACGCACTCGCGTTCGGCGCCCTCCTCCTGCTCGGCGGTCGCGTCGCCGACTACTGGGGCCGCAAGCGCACCTTCATGGTCGGTATGCTCGGCTTCGGCGCGGCATCGCTCTGGGGCGGTCTCGCGCAGAGCGGACTCGAGCTCATCATCGCCCGTGGCGTCCAGGGCGCGTTCGCGGCCCTGCTCGCTCCGGCCGCGCTCGCGATGGTCACGGTGACGTTCACGCACGGCCGCGAGCGCAACATCGCGTTCGCCATCTTCGGGACCGTCGCCGGGACGGGTGCTGCGATCGGGCTGCTCCTCGGCGGTGTGCTGACCGAGTTCGCCGATTGGCGTTGGTGCCTCCTCGTCAACCTCGTGTTCGTCGCCATCGGCATGGTCGGCGGCGCGCTGCTCCTCCACGAGAGCAAGGCGGAGGGCGAGAACCGGTACGACGTGTGGGGGTCGGTCACGGTCATCCTCGGCCTCGGTTCGCTCGTCTACGGTTTCACGCTCGCCGAGCACGGCTGGGGGTCGCTCGACACGGTCGGCTTCCTCGCCCTCGGTGTGCTCCTGCTCGTCGCGTTCGTGGTGATCGAGCGGCGGGTCGCCCAGCCGCTCCTGCCGCTTCGCGTGGTCGTGAACCGGGTCCGCGGCGGTGCGATCCTCATCCAGTTGGCGATCGGTTCGATCATGATCGGCGCGCTCCTGTACCTGACGTTCTACTTCCAGATCGTGCTCGGCATGGGTCCGCTCGTCTCGGGTCTCGCGAACCTCGCGATGACGGTCGTCATCATGGGGTGCACGCCGCTCACGACGATGCTCCTGAACCGGTTCGGGCCTCGCCCGTTGATGATCATCGGTCCGCTGTTCGCAGCCGCCGGCATGTTCACGCTGCTCGGGATCACCGCAGACGGCAACTACTTCGTCCAGGTGCTCCCCGCCCTCGTGCTCCTCGGGATCGGTCTGTCGATGCTGTTCGTGCCCTTGCAGAACCTGGCGCTGTCGGGTGTCGAGCGGGAGGACGCCGGTGTCGCGTCGGCCGTGGTGAACTCGGCGTTCCACATCGGCGGTTCGATCGGTCTGGCCGTCTTCACGGTATTCGGGACGTCGGCGACGGCGACCGCTCTCGCTGCGGGTTCCGATCAGCTGGTCGCGTTCACAGACGGCTACCGTGCCGTGTTCCTGGCCGCCGGCGTCACGATGGTCGTCGCTGCCGCCGTCGGTTTCGGACTCATCCGTGGTCGAAAAGACGAGCTGATGCCGGCGCACGCCGAGCCCGCCCTGACTCACTAGCTCCGTCCCCTCGCCCCGCCCTCACCCTTCCGTTCGTCGGTGCCGTGTTGCTGTTCGCAGTCCCCGCGGACCGCATCGCGGCACCGACGAGCAGGGCGGCCAGGTTGACATGCGAGATTACTCGTGCGAGAGTAATCACATGTCCTCGATACGGTTGTTCATCCTCGCGTCCTTCGCCGAGCACGGAGAGATGCACGGCCACCAGATGCGCCGCGAAGCAGAGCGCAACTATGTGGACCTGTGGACCGACATTACGGTCGGCGCCGTCTACGGAGCACTCAAACGCCTCGTGACGGAGGGGCTCCTCGAGGAGGTCGAGCGCGAGCACATCGGCAACCGTCCGGCCCGCCAGACCTACCGCCTGAGCGATGCCGGCCGCGAGGCACTCGCCGAAGCGCGGACCCACGCGATGAGCGACATCTGGTTCAAGTTCGACCCCTTCGACCTGGGCCTCACGCGAGTCGCCCCGGACGACATCGAGCGGCTCCCTGAGCTGCTGCAAGCCCGACTCGCAGCGCTGAGGGAGCTCCTCGAGGAGACCCGGACGGTCAACGAGAACGCGCGTAGCCACATCACCCTCACCGAGCGATGGGCGCTCGACCACACCGAACACCGTCTGCAGTCCGAGGTGGAGTGGCTCGGACGCCTGCTCGACGCGGCGCCGGAGATCGTCGCGGAAGAGCTCGCGATCCGCTCCGGCGAGCAGCCCCGCCCGGTTCGCGGTCGCGAGTAGTTCGCGGCGTCCCGCACCCCGGATCACACCCCACCACACCCCACACCCACACCCACACCCACACCCACACCCCACACCCCGCTCACTCTTCCGTGGCCCTCACGGAGGAGCCTTCAGCGTGCCCGAATGCACGCTCACCAGCCCAGAAAGGGCTTCGTCATGTCTGCAACCGCCTCCCCATCCGAGTCCAGATCCCCGTCCACCGACATCCGCCCGTTCGAACTCCGCATCCCGAACCGCCAGCTGTCCGATCTGCGGAACCGTCTGGACCACGTCCGTTGGCCGGATCGTGAGACCGATGCGAGCCACGGTCCGTCGCTCGCCACGATGCAGTCACTCGTCGCCCGTTGGAAGGATGGCTACGACTGGCGCGTCGTCGAACGTGAGCTCAACGACCTCGGGCAGTTCGTCACCACGATCGACGGGCTCGACATCCACTTCCTCCACGTCCGCTCCCCCGAGCCGGACGCGCTCCCCCTGATCCTCACGCACGGCTGGCCCGGCTCGGTGCTCGAGTTCCGCAAGGTCATCGGCCCACTGACGGACCCGGCGGCCCACGGCGGCGACCCGCGCCAGGCGTTCCACGTCGTCGTCCCGTCCCTGCCCGGTTTCGCATTTTCGGACAAGCCGACGTCGACCGGCTGGGGATTCCCGCGCATCGCCGATGCGTGGATCACGCTCATGGACCGACTCGGCTACGACCGGTGGGCGGCTCAGGGCGGCGACCTCGGCGCGGCGGTGACCGAGGAGATCGCGCAGAAGGCCCCCGAGGCGCTCGTCGGCATCAACCTCAACTTCGCGATGCTGTTCCCCACCCCGCACGAGATCGCGGACGCGACACCCGAGGAGCAGGCGCTCCTCGCGGCTGCCGGCAGCACGCTGCAGGGCTACTTCGGGATGCAGTCGGAGAGCCCGCAGACGATCGGCTACTCCCTCGCCGACTCGCCCGTGGGTCTCGCCGCATGGATCACGGCCGTCGTCCAGGACAACGTTGGAACGAGGGGCGATGCGCTGGGCTCCCTCACCGTGGACGAGCTGCTCGATGACATCACCCTCTACTGGCTCACCAACACGGGCACGTCGTCGGCCCGTTCGTACTGGGAGATGATGCGCAATGGTTGGTGGCCGCCGGTCTCCGCCGAGCACCCCGTCACGGTTCCCGCCGGCTTCAGCTGGTTCCCGGGCGAGCACCAGCGGAAGTCGCGTCGATGGGTGGACAGCCGCTACACGAACGTCGTCCACTTCAACGAGGCACCGGCCGGCGGGCACTTCGCCGCGCTCGAACAGCCCGGCCACTTCGTCGAAGAACTGCGCGCGAGCTTCTCGACGCTCCGCTGAGCGCGAGGGCTCACCGGGTCGAGAGCACCCGCAGCGACGGGAGCGGCCGGCCGCGGAGAAACGCCCGCACCTGACGCACCCTGCGCTGCAGCCCCCACGCGGTGACCTTGCAGAGGGACTCGGTGACGATCCCACCGCTCATCTTGGACTCGCCGGTCACCCGTTCCGTGAAGGTGATCGGCGTCTCCACGACGCTGAGGCCGTGCTGCAAGGCGCGCCAGAGCAGGTCGACCTGGAAGCAGTACCCCTGCGAGGACACCTCGTCGAGGTCGATGGTGCGCAGCGCGTCCGCACGGAACGCACGGAATCCACCCGTGGCATCGGCGACCCCGATGCCGAGTGCGAGCCGCGTGTAGACGTTGCCGCCCCGACTCAGGAGCAGCCGGTGCAGCGGCCAGTTCTCGACCTCGCCGCCCGGAACCCAGCGGGATCCGAGCGCCAGGTCGTGCCGGCCCAGCAGCCCGAGCAGCCGCGGCAGGTCCTCGGGGTGGTGGGATCCGTCGGCGTCCATCTCGACGATCGCGTCGTAGCCGCGGGCGAGCGCCCAGGCGAAGCCGACGAGGTAGGCCCCGCCGAGGCCGTCCTTCACGGCACGGTGGAACACGTGGATGCGCGGTTCCGTCGCGGCCAGCTCGTCGGCGAGCCGACCGGTGCCGTCCGGGGAATCGTCGTCGACGACGAGGATGTCAATGCCGGGGTTCGCGAGCGTGCGCTCGACGATGGGGCGCAGGTTCTCGACTTCGTTGTACGTGGGGATGATCACGATCGGACGCTGGACGTTCACGGGGTGCCTTTCGATGGTGTCTGCACGAGACTCGCGAACACGATGTAGTTGTTCGCATAGCTGCCGGCGGCATCGTCGTACGGCCCGTTGCAGGTGATGAGCCGCAGTTGGGCGTCCGGCGTCGGGCCGTAGACCTGCGCGGTGGGGAAGGTCTGCTTCTCGACGTCGATGGCGCTGTCGACCGCGAAGGTCGAACTGCTGCCGTCGGACAGGGTGACGACGATCCGGTCGCCGGGCACGAGTTCCTTGAGGTGGGCGAACACCGCCTCCCGGAGGGTCGTGTCGAGGTGCCCGGCGATGACCGCGGGGCCGACGCGCCCGGGAAGGACGCCGGCACGATACCAGCCGGCATCGGCCCATTCGACCGGTGGCTGGAGGACGCCGGCCGCATCGCGTTCGAGTGGTTCAGTGGCCGCGTCCACACTGATCGCCGGGATCTGCACCCGGCTCACGGCGAGGTCGGCGACGTCGGCCGGGGCACCGGTCGAAGCGACCGGATCCTGCTTGCCGTCGGCCGATCCGATGCTGCTGGACGAGGGAGTGGCCGCCGGCGAGGGACCGGCCGCCCCGGACGCACACCCGACGAGGAGCAGCCCGGCCGCGACGAACGCGGCTGCCGATGCCACCAGCCTTCCCGGCCGGCGCATCACGATCCACTCCCGGAGCCGAGCGTCCCGCATCCGCCGAGGCTGTCCGAAGCGAGCAGCAGCGGGCTGAGCGCGGACCACGCCGCACCGAAGTAGCTCGGCACGTCCTGCGCGAGCGCATCGGCGGTTCGGAGATCCTTCGACGCATCGGCCGTGTTGCCGACGGCCACCCGCGCAGCGGCACGTGCCTGCAGGGCGAGCGGATGACGGTCCTCGGTCATGGGCGATCCACCGAGGTCCGTCTCTGCTGCGATTCCGATGGTCCGGCCGAGGGTCGACGCGAGCCGTCCCGCGAGCGCGACGTCCGCAGGCTCGCACGACTCCGCGTAGCGCAACGGGAGCCGCGCGGCGTCGTAGCCGTAGCGGACGCTCTTGCCCTTTCCTGCTGCGCCCGGCATCGCATCGACGGATCCGTCGGCGTGGACCTGCGCCCAGTCCGGCGGGAGGGGGCTCTCGTCGAGGAGCGCGGCCGTGACGGCCGCGGACCCGGCTTCGAGTTCCGCCCAGCGGGGATCGCCGGTCGCCTCGCCGAGCACCGAGAAGGCGACGGGCGATGCGTAGGACGGGTTGTACGCGTACGGTTCGGTCGCAGCGGCCCACATGCCCGGAAGCAGGATCCTGCCGGCGGCGGTCTGCGCGGTCATCCGATCCGCGATCAGTCCCGCGAGCGCGACGCCGGCCGTTGTGAAGGACGGCTCCTGGAATCGGTCGCCAGCGATGACGAGCGCTCGGGCCGCGTCGAGGTCGCCGTCGCTCGCGGGTTCGTCGTCGACCACCTTGCCGTCCGCCCATCGCCAGGCGAGGAGTCCGTCCGGGCGCTGCAGGTTCGCTTCGGTCCAGTCCCAGATCTCGGTGAACGCGTCCTGGTCGCCGACCCCCGCGGCGACGAGCAGCCCGTAGGCCTGCCCCTCGCTCACGGTGTCGTCGCCCTGGTCGCGGCGGACGACACGGCCGTCGTCGACCCAGTCGTCCAAGAAGTCCCTGGCCGCCTGCGCACCGTCCCGCGGGTCCTGCTCGGTCGGTGTGCCCTGGCTCGGGGTGAGCGTGGTGTTCGCCCCGTCCGACCCCTCTGGCGAGGATCCGCCCGGGAATCCGGTCATGGCCGAGGCGATCACCGCGGTCGTCGCGACTGCGGCGACCGCGGTGACGGTGATCCCGATCGTGCGTCGGGTCGACACGATCAGCTCACCGCCGTCCGCAGCTCAGTGACGACGGCGCGGATCGCGGCGCTGAGAGCACCGGCAGCCGATGCTTCGGGTGCACCAGCTGCGTCGTGCCGTTCCTGCTGCTTGGCGAGTCCTCCGCCGCCGGTCTCGACGGGTCCGGTCGGGGCGTCGCCCGCGGCCGAGCTGTCGAGCACGGGCATGAGGGTGATGCCGCCGGAGGCGTTGTCGAGGACGAACAGGGTGCTCACGGTGCCGGGGGCGAGGTCGACGGATGCCGAGGCCTCCTGCTTGCCACCAGTGAGTTCGAGGTTCCAGGGTCCTGCGGGGACGCTCGCGTACCCCGTCGCCGTTCCCGTCGCGGCGCGCTTGGCGATCGGGGTTCCCGTGGACGTGCTGACGTCGACCGAGGAGACCTCGGTCGAGGCCTGGATGAGCCGGATGCGCGCCGAGCCTTCGGCCGGGCCGGTCAGGTCGTCGACGAACACCTTCGTCTGGAGCTTCGTGTTGGGTCCGTACGCCGCGACCGTCGCGGCCTCCCCCTGCGTGATCGTCACGTTCGTGCTGATCATCGCCTTGGTGCTCGTGGGCGATCCGGCAGGCACCATCGACACCACGTACGTGCCGGCGGCGAGGTCGGTGTAGGGGGACACCTGGCCGTAGGCGACGTTCTTCAATTCGAAGACCGTCGCTCCCCCGGCGAGCGCCGAGAGTTTCACGTCGACCGTCTTCGTGTCGGCGGAGAGGTGGCCGACACGGATCCAGCCGGAGCCGGACTGCGCTTCGGTGCCGGCCGCCTCCTGCGCTCCCGTGGTGGCGGCCGCGGATGCTGCGGTCGCTGCCGTGCTGCCGAAGCCGACGAGCGCTGCGGCGGTGAGCCCCGCGATGCCGGCGGCGATGAACCGTCTGGTGGTGGATGTCCTCATGGGATGTCTCCTGTTCTGTGGGTTCTTCATGTGCGGGAGTCCGCGTCTGCGGAGATCCGCGTCGTGCTGGTCTGCTGCTGGGATCGTTCGGCCGGGGCGCTCTGTCAGAGCACGTCCGGTTCCACAACGGAGTACTGGATGCGCACCCCTGCCGCGGTGGTCGTGACCCGCTCCGGCGCATACGTCCCGGTGATCGAGCGGAGCGATGCCGCGAGCCCGCGATCGCCGTCCGCATCGCCCGTGGTCACCACGGCCGTACGACGCACTTCGCCGGTCTCCCCCGCGAGCACGGGCGTGTCGACGAGTTGCAGCGGGGTCGTCGCGAGCGTCTGGCCGAGGACGACGAGCAGGCGACTGTCGAGCTGACCGTCCGCGATCGTCTGCCCGGCATCGGATGCGGTCCGCAACGACGGGTTCACGAGCAGCTGCGAGCCGACCAGCGACCGCTCGGAGGCGGCGGCCGCCTCCTGCTGCTTGGCCGCGTCGACACCGTCCCGTTCGATCCGGCGCACCTCGACGGCCTGCGTTCCGGACCCGAAGGTCGCGATCAGTTCGGAGTTCTCGATCGCACCCTTGACCTCGGGGAACGTGGTCGGGAAGGTCCGCATCGAATCCGTCGTGACGATGTAATCGGAGTCGCGCCACCCGTTCGGCGACTTCGCCTGGACGGCGGAGTCGGTGTCCATCTTGTAGTACCAGATGACGTTGTCGCGGTCGAAGCCGGCGTCGACGAGGTCGACCCACATCGCGTCGTCGACGATGACCCTGGAGTCCTTCGGCACGTTCGCCTGCACCCAGGTCTGGGCCTGTCGGACGGGCTTGTCGAGATCGGCGAGGAGGAATCCGCGCAGTTGCGCCGCAGTGTTCGGGACGGCGACGACCGCAGCCGCGAGCACGGCGGCGCCCCAGGCCACGGCGATCGTCCGACGGCGGCGGCGGACCCCTGCTGAGACCGCTTCGCGGGACCGGAAGCGCTTGATCGCGGCATCGGTCACCCCGAAGACGAGGATCGTGAGGAACGGGAGCGCCATGATCACGTACGGGACGGGCAGATACCCGCCCGGACGCAGCATGAACAGGCCGAGGAACACGACGAACGCCGCGATGGGACGGAACCGGCGGAGGAACAGGGCGACGACCGCAGCCGCACCACCCAGCACGAGGAGGACGGCGTCGAGCTGCCACCACATCGACAGGGTCTTCGCGGACAGGCTCTCCGGATCGAAGACCGATCCGCTCGCCACCCGGTTCGCGAGCTGGAAGAACACACCGCCGAGCAGGCTCACCCGGTCCGCGCCGGGCACGAGCTCGCCTTTGATGAGGGCGAACAGCACGTACGCGGCACCGATGACGACGACGATCGTCGCGGCGACGGGAAGCGTGTACCGACGGGTCTCCTTGCGCGCCGCACGCCACATCGTCCAGGCGAGGAACGGCAGGGCGAGCAGGAACGTCTCCTTGCTGAGGACGGCGATCGCGAACGCCGCGCCGGAGGCCGCGAAGCCGACGAGCTGGTTCCGTTTCACCGTCGCCAGGACGAACGCGGCCAGGAGCCACGGCACGGCGACGTTGTCGAGGTACACCGTCCGGTGGAACTGCACGGCGAGCGGCGAGATCGCGAAGACGAGTGCGGCACCGGCCGCCATCGGACGGCTGAGACGCACCCGACGGGCGAGGACCCAGACGAGTACGACCGAGATCATCGTGGCGACGAGCATCGCCTCCCGAGCGGCGATGACCGCGATGTCGTAGCGGTCGAAGGCTCCCGTGAGGCCCGTGTACGCCGCGATCTGCAGCCAGCCGAGCGGCGGGTGGTCGTACCAATAGGTGTAATGGGCGAGTTCGCCGAGCTTGAGGACGGACCAGGCCTGCGCCGTGTAGGTGCCCTCGTCGTCGATGCGTTGGGGCGAACCGCCCATGTTCATCGCCTGTACGACGGCGGCTATCGCGAGGACCGGGAGCAGGAACGCGAAGCTCCGCCCGTTGCGGTCGAGCCAGCGGCGGAATGCTCCCGGGCCGCGCGGGGCGGGCGGGCCGGAGGCGATCCAGTCGAGTGCGTTGTGCCCGGCCGACGTCGGCGACGCGTTCGCGGGCGGCGTCACGTCCGGACGCTCGAGGATGCCGGTCATCGGGTGCTCCCGTTCTGGAGGGCGAGCTCGGAGGCCGCGGGGACGACGACGACGGGAAGGACGGGTGCTGCTGCAGGCTCATCTGCCCGGTGCGCACCGGTGTGCTCCGTCTTCTCCCACGAGTGGTCGCCCTTCCACTCACGGAAGACGGAGCGCACGGCGGCCAGGCCGAGGAAGATCTGGTACGGGAACGTGCCGAGGATGAGGCGCGCGTAGTCGCGGAACCGCACCTTCTGCCCGTAGAGCCTTCCGAACTCGCCGAGCCCGGAGGCTTCGACGGCGAGCGTCACGATGGTCGGTGCGAGCGGGATGAAGGTGAGGAGCGCGATGGGCGCGGGCACCTTCGCGAAAAGGACGAGCAGGACTGACACGGGGATGAGGAGTCCGGTCGCGGCCTGGAGGAACGGCATCGCGAGCAGGTAGCGGGCGAACATGCGCTGGCGCAGGGTCGGCAGTTTCCGCCACTCGCCCTTCTTCAGGACCTGCAGGAAGCCCTGGTTCCAACGGGTGCGCTGCTTGTACAGCGAGGCGAGCGATCCGGGCGTCTCCTCACGGGTGACGACCTCCGGGCTGTACGCGACGACGACCTTCGCCCCCGCGCTCGATAGGCGGACGCCGAGCTCGCAGTCCTCCGCGAGACAGTCCGCGTCCCAGCCCTCCGACCAGTCCAGCCACGACTTCTTCACGAAGACCGTGTTGCCGCCGAGTGGGATGAAGCGCGAGTTCGCGTGGAAGTGGAGACGTGAGCGGAACCAGAAGTAATACTCGAGCACGTTCCGGAGCGACCACCAGCTCGTCTGGAAGTTCATCAGTTGGACGCCGCCCTGGACGACGTCGGCATCGGTCTCGGTGAAGCGGGAGTCGACGAGGGTGAGCAGCCGAGGGTGCACCTCGTCCTCCGCGTCGAAGACGCCCACGACATCGCCGCGCGCGATCTGCAGCGCGCGGTTGAGCGCTTTCGGCTTGTTCTTCGGGACGCTGTCGTCGACGACGACCGTGATGAGATCGGGATGCCGCGCTTGCGCCTCACGGACGACGCGTTCCGTTCCGGGGTCGTCGTGTCCGACGATCGCGATGATCTCGAAGTCCGGGTGGTCCTGCTGGGCGAGGCGGTCGAGGGTCTGACCCATGACCTCTTCCTCGTGCCGTCCGGGGACGAGGAGCGTGAAGGATCGCTGCGCTGGGAGCGGATTGGCCGAGAAGCCTGTGTTCTTCAGGTGTCCCGTGGACCGCCAGGCGTGGAGCATCCAGTAGAGGGTCGTGACGGCGATGATCGTGAGCGCTGCGGCGAAGAGCAGCATCGTCGAGTAGCCGATCCATTCGCCGATGCCCCAGGTTCCCGCATCGGCGACAGCGGATGGATCGATGGCGGAACCGCGGTTGGGCAGCGGCGCCGGTGCGACGGGGGCTGGCGTGAGGAGCGGTGTGGGCACGAGGGCGAGCAGGGCGGTGACGGACATCAGGAGACTCCTCCGATGGGGGCTGTGGTGCTCGGGACGGGACCGGACTGGGCGGGACGGGACTGGGCGGGGCTGGCTGTGACGGCACTCGTCGAGACGGCGCTCGAGCTCGGCCGACGGAACACGAGGTACCGGTAGGCGAGGAAGCGGAAGGTCATCCCGAGGAGCAGGCCCACGCCGTTGCCCGCGATGTTGTCGGCGAGCGTCGAGGTGAAGCCGAAGAGGTAGTGGGACACGAAGAGGCACAGTGCTGCGATGCCGAGGCCGATGACGTTCATGAGCGCGAAGAGGGCGCCCTCGCGCCAGACGGCTCGCTTCCTGCCGCCTGCCGTGTCGGCCTGCGGGTCCCGTCCTCGCTGTTCACGGAAGGTGAGCGCGCGGTTGCCGAGCCAGGCGACGAGGGTCGCGACGGCGACGGAGATGACCTTCGCGCCGATGGGCTTGTCGTCGAGGAGTGTGGAGCGTAGGACGTTGTAGATGCCGACGTCGACGACGAAGGCGACCCCTCCGACGAGTCCGAAGGAGACGAGCTGGTGTAGGAGCGAGGGCAGTCGTCGCTTCGCGACCGCAGGCTCAGGCGCGGGCTCAAGAAGAGGCGCAGGCGCAAGAGCAGGCGCGGCGATCGTCGTCACACGGGTGCTGGGGGTTGTGGCTGGTGCGGTTCGGACTGGGATGGGGGGCGCGACGGAAGGTTCGGTCTTCACGGTCATGGTGCCGGGTTCGGGGCTTCTCCGACATCGGTTTGGGTGTTCTTCGGCGCTGTGAGGTATTTGCCAGGTTCCCGACTTCTCCGCGAAATTCCCTAGGTCTTCGCGCGCTCCAGTGGTATTCGTGCGCGGGTGTAGACCGATTTCACTCGCTGTGCCAGCCCGTTGCGGAGGGGGCCGAGCCACCCATCCAGGAGGTGCATGATGAAGAACCCGGGACGGCTCAGCCTACGAGCCGCCCCTGGAGCATCCGCCTCACGTCGTCTTCCATGAAGCCGAAACGGATGCTGTCCGCTGCGAGCTGCTGCAGGGCATCCGCATCGAAGCCCAGCCTCGAGGCGAGCACATCGTGTTCGCCACTGAGCAGGGATCCGGTCTGCCGGGGGTTGTCGTCGCCGAGGACCAGCGGCACACCCCCGATGCGGAAGCTCGGTGCCGGGTGGTCCTCGATCGAGGCGATGGCTCCCGTGAACAGATTCGAGGTCGGACAGACTTCTACGGCGACTCCCAGGTCCTGGAACCGAATGAACACGTCGGGGTCGTCGACGATGTGCGCGCCGTGACCGATCCTCGTGACCCCGAAGAGCGCGACGGCGTCGAGAGCAGCCTGCCCCGGCGCGGCCTCGGCCGCGTGGCAGGTCAGGCCGAGGCCGGCGGCGCGGGCGATGGCGAACGCGTCGGCGAACGAGGACAGCGCGGGGAAACGGAGTTCGTCGCCGGCGAGGTCGAAGCCGACCACACCACGGCCCGCACGCCTTGCGGCCGCCCGCGCCACCTCGCTGTTGCGTTCGGCGTCGTTGAGCCGTAACGCCGCGACCACCACGCCGGCAGGCATCCCCGTCAGCTCCGTCCCCTGCGCCACGCCATCGCACACGGCATCGATGACATCGTCCAGACCGAAGCCGTCCCGGACATGGGATGCAGGCCCGAACCGAAGCTCGAGGTAGTCCTCACCGTCCGAGAACGCGTCTTCGACCGCCTCGCGCGCGATCCGAGTGAGCGACTCGCGCGTCCCGAAGAACGGATAGGACGAGGACACTTTCGCGAGGTACTCCGTGAGATCGGACGGTGCATCGAGTTCGAGTGCAGATCGCCAGTCGACGTCCGTCCGCAGCCCGGATCGCTCCGCCAGTTCGGCCGCAGTGTCCGGGCGCACACGGCCCTCCAAGTGCGTGTGCAGGTTGAGGAGCACAGGACGATCGACGAGCAGTGAGGCCCCGTCCGGCGCGGGCCCGTCGGTCAGCACGGAAGCGCCGCGCTCAGGACGGGAGCGGTGAGCCGATCGATCAACAGCGGACCGAGCGGGACGTCGGTGGCGAGCACGACGCGCGTCCGCGCTCCGGGCTGATCGACCGCTCCCCGCCGTTGTCCGCGGAGGTCGGCAATCGTCTGGCCGCGCGCAGGTCCGTCGGTCGCGTCGACCACGAGCGCGACGGCTGGCGCATTCGCGACGCGGACCATGCCGACCGCGAGCGCCGCCGCGAGCGGATCGTGCAACGCACAGCTCCGCTGCCCGTAGAGCTCGACGTAGAAGTCGAAGTACAGGTCCAGCATCTCGCCGAGCGCCCTCGCCACGGGGTTCGGCGCGGCGAGCAAGCGCTGCCGATCCGTCTCGTCGAGCGTGTTCTCGAGGGTGACGTCAAGCGGGACGAGCATGAAGTCCCACTCAGCCTCGACCACCGCCAGCGCCGCTTCGGGATCGTTCCACACGTTCGCCTCCGCGACGGCCGTGACGTTCCCGGGCACCATCGCGGCTCCGCCCATGGTCGTGACGGACGCGATCCGCCCGGGGAGCGTCGGATCCGTCGCGAGCGCGACGGCGAGGTTCGTGAGCGGCCCGACGCTGACGATCAGGAGCTCTCCCGCATACTCGTGGGAGAGGCGGATCAGGAGTTCGGCGGCGCTCTCATCGACGGGCTCCCGAGTCGAATGCGGGAGTTCGACGTCACCGACGCCGTTGTGTCCGTGGATGTGGGGCACCCCGCCCTCGTAAGCGCGGGTGAGCCAGTCGCGCTCGCCGATCGCGACGGGCACGTCGTCCCGATCGGCGAGCGCGAGCAAATCGAGCGTGTTCGATGCCGCCTGTTCAGCGCTCGTGTTGCCGCTCACCGTCCCGACGCCGACGAGGTCGATCTCCGGGGACGCGAGCAGCAGGGCGAGGGCGAGCGAGTCATCGATCCCGGTGTCGCAGTCGAGGTAGACGGGGCGCTTGTCGGTCCAGCTGGTGGAGCCTGGGGTCGTGGTGCTCATGGGGATCCGTTCGAGAGTGGTTGTGCGGGTTCAATCGGGTGCGCGATCAATCGGGTGGGCGTTCAATCGGGTGGGCGGCTCAGGAGACGACTCAGATGCGTTGCCCGGTGCGTGGGCGGATGAGCAGACTGGCGACGAGCGCGAGTGCGCTGATCCCCACCGAGATCCAGAGCGCGGTCCCGAAGCCGCCGGTCGTCCCCGATGCGGCGAAGGGTGCGACGAGTCCGATGCCGAGGCTCGCCCCGATGCCGAACGCTGCGCCGTTGAGGCCCGGCAGCGCACCCGGGGCATCGGGCGGTGAGAGGAGCACACCGAGACCGTTGATGGTGGTCAGCACCAAGCCGTTGTAGGTCACGCCGAGGACCGCGATCGCGGCGATGACGATGCCCAGCTGGGAGGGGAAGAGCGCGACGACGACGAGCGCGAGGATGCTGAGGACGAGACCGATCCGGAGCACCCGGATCCAACCCGTCCTGCCTGCCAACCATCCGGCGAACGGGGCCGCTGCGACGCCGATGAGGGCTGCAGGCGCGAGGAAGAGCAGCGCAGACGTCGCAGCGTCGAATCCGAACCCGATCTCCGAGTTCTGGCTCAGGAGGACGACCGTGAAGTTGATCACCGCGAACACGCTGGCGAGGGTGAGGACGGTCGTCACGATGACCGGCCAGACGTGGCGGGAGCGCATCTGGTCCACGGCGAACAGCGGGGAGGACCGGTGCTTCTCAATGAACCAGAATCCGACGAGCGCGACGATCGTCGCCCCCAGGTAGACGAGCGTGATCGGCGCCGTCCAACCCGCCGACGGGCCGCTGCCGATGAAGTAGGTGAGGCTGATGAGGCCGATCGAGAGCGCTGCGGCTCCCCACCAGTCCATCCGGCCTGTCGCCGTGGGCGGACCGTCCTTCGGCACGACGAGAGCCACGCTCGCGAGGGCGATGATCCCGAAGACGAAGATGACGACGAAGATGGATCGGAACCCGAAGGTGTCGGCGAGCAGGCCGCCCGCGTAGCCGTCGAGCCCGCCGACGCCTCCGTTGACCGCGGTGACGACGCCGAGCGTCGTGCCGAACACCTTCGCGCTCAACGACTCGCTGAGGATGATGTAGGTCAGCTGGAAGGCCGCGCTCGAAGCGCCCTGGAGCACCCGGCCGATCAGCAGCACGGTCAGGTTGGGCGCGAAGATGCACAGGACGGTCCCGATGGCGAGCACCACGAGCACGATGATGAGTGTTCGTCGTCTCCCGATGTAGTCGCTCCAGCGGGACAGCACAACACCTCCGACGGCGCCTGCGAGGAAGAACAGCGACGTGACCTGGGAGACGGCGCTCACGTCCTCCCCCAACGTCCTGGCGATGTCGGGCAGCGCGGGGGCGAGCATGCTCGCGTTCAGTTGATACGAGAGCACTCCGAGAATGAGGGCGCTGACGAGTGCGACGGCTCGACCGCCTGTCACGGGTGGCGTTTCTCGGGTGGTTTCTCGGGTGGTTCCGGAGGCTGTTGCGGGGGCGCTCATGGTGACTCCAATGTCGGGTGAACGGGAAGAACCGGGGTAGTAAGAAGTTATACCTCTCCGGTATGACATGTGCAACTCATCGTTTTTGTGATTGAATGAATGCCGATCACCACGCGGAGGAACCCATGAGCACGAGCGTCGACAGCTTCCTCGGAGAGCGGCTGATGAGCGCGGCCGGACAGCCGCTTCGCGTCGCCGTCTACTCGCGACTCGCGGACGGCATCCGATCCGGCGTGTTCCCGCTCGGCGCCATGCTGCCACGGGAGACGGAGCTCGCCGGCCAGTTGGGCATCAGCCGCACCCCGGTCCGCGAAGCGCTCATGCTGCTCGAGGAGGACGGGCTGATCAGGACCAAACGCGGCGTCGGGCGTTTCGTCACCGACTCGATCCCGCGCTCGGGACTCGAACTGTTCCAGCCGTTCGATCAGGCGCTCGCCCAAGGAGCCCGTGTGGAGATCCGGCCCCGGGAGTTCGGCATCCAGCCCACCACGGATTTCATCTCCAACAAGCTCGCTCTCGACTCCGCGGCGAACACCTGGTTCCGTGAGAGCATCGTCCATCGCGACGGGGATCCGGTCGCACTCGTGCAGGAGCACCTCCCCGCCGGGAAGTACCTCACCGACGTGAGCACCGCCGTCGCCAACGCGCTCGAGGCGGCCGCGAGTCGCCCCGCGACCCTCCTCGCGGGTCTCATCGAACTGTGCGGGCCGATCTTCGGCGGCGCCGTCTGCCAAGTGACCGCGAGCATCGCAGGACCGTCGCGCGGTGCGCACCTCGGTCTGAGCAAGAACGATCCGGTCCTCGTGCTGACCCAGACCGCCGAACTCGATGGCACGCCCATCTACCTCGCGAAGTGCATCATCTCCTCGCAGTTCGGGCACCTGTCCGTCATTCAGTCGAGCGCTCAGCCGAGCTGATCGAGGCTGCTGCTCCTGTTCTTGTTGCTGTTCTTGTTCCCGTTCCCGCAGGCACCCCTGCCGTTGCCGCTGATCCAGCACTCTTCGCACGCAGATGGATGCGCTGCCCCTGCTTGCCGAACATGCTGAGGATTTCGACGGGGCCGGTGCCGCCCGAACCGAACCAGTGCGGGTTGCGGGTGTCGAACTCCGCCGCCTCCCCCGCACCGAGGATGAGGTCGTGCTCGCCGAGCACGATCCGGAGTCGCCCGGACAAGACGTAGAGCCACTCGTGTCCCGTGTGCGTGTGGAGGTCGACGGCGTGTTCAGTCGCCGGGATCGTGATCTTGTACGCCTGCAGCTCGCCCGGATGCTGCGACAGCGGCGTGAGCACACGGCCATCCGCGCGTTTCGGCTTCAGGGGAACGCGCGGATCCTCGATCCTCGGCGAGCTCACGATCTCCTCGAGCGGCACCGACAGCGCGGCGACGACTGGCAACAGCAGCTCGAGACTCGGTTTCCGCTGACCGGACTCGAGCCGAGACAGGGTGCTCTTCGATATCCCCGTCGTCTTCGACAGCTCCTCGAGCGTCATGTCCTTCTTCTGCCGAGCTCGCCGAAGCCTCGGGGCGACCTGCTCCAGTTCGCGAACGATCCGCTGTGTGACACTCATGCGCCCATCGAACCAGGTCGTCCCGATTTCAGCAACGGATGTCCCAGGACAGACGCAGCCGCTGGCATCGTGGTCTCGAACACGACACTCGTTCGTCCCGTCGACCAGGAGCACCCATGTCACAAACCTCTTCACAGCCGGAGACCGCGCCAGTTTCCGTCGCCGCATCCGCACCGATTCCGGGGCCGCCGTCCATCCACGTCCGCGCCCTCATCACCTGGATCGCGATCTTCCCCCTCGTGAGCCTCGGCTTCTTCGCCATCGCCCCGTTCGCGGAGCACTGGCACCCGGTCCTGCGCGCTCTCGTCCTGACGCTCGTCGTGGTCCCGCTCGCCGTCTACCTCGTGGTCCCGCAACTCATGCGTGCGCACGGCGCGCTCCGGCACCGCCGTCGATAGCACCGATGGCGGTCGCTCGACCGCCGACCGGACTCCGTCAGAACGGGACGCCTCCGCCGAGCAGCGCCCACGCTCCGATGTAGGACGCGGCGCCGATCACCCAGACGGCGATCGCGATGCCGAGGTGCCGGGGCCGAGGGCGAAGCCGGGTCGCCGCGACGGAGAAGAACAGCACCGACAGCACGATCTCGATGATCCAGTACGTGCTGCCCGTCGTGTCGGCGATCGTCTGCAGCGAGTGGATCCCTTCGCCAAGGAGCACCGCGCACAACGGAGTCACGGCGAGGATCCGCCACATCGGTGTTCCGTATCGGAGGAGTCCCGCTGCGGCGCCGACCACTGGTCCCACGACGACGCCCGCGAGTGTCCAGAACGAAGCGAGGGCGTTGAAGTCGTAGCCGCGAGCGGTCGACACGATGCCGTAGCCGAAGACGAGCGCTTCGAAGGCGATGAGTCCGAGGATCGCAGCGACGGCTGGTCGAGTGCGTCCGAGCCAGACGAGCACGAAGGCGAACATCGTCCAGCCGCCTGCGGAGTTCGCGAGTGGGCGGAGCCAGTCGGGCAGATACTGCTGACCGAAGCTCGTGAGGCCGCCGAGGGCGAGCCCTCCGGCGAGTGCGATGGCGAGTGCACCGGTGAGTGCGATGAGGAGGGCTCGGGGCGTCGAGTCGGGGGTTCGGGGCGTCGAGTCGGGGGTTCGGGGCTCCGCGCCGAAGGCGGATCGCGGTGACGCTCGTTGGGGCACGATCACCCTCTCGCTGCGTGTCGTCGTCGAGTCCGACATCTGTCGGGCGACTGGATCGAGCGTATGTGTGTTCCGCCATCGTCGGCGTCCGTCCAGCGGATGATGTTCCCGGTCACTGAGCCCACCCACCGGCCACTGAGCCTGTCGAAGTGCCCGCCCCACCCCACCCGTCGACACGCTCAGAGACCGGCCCACCCTCCGGAATGCACACACGTCGCTCAGCGTTCTCATGCCTGTGAATGGAACCGAGGGCGCCGACCCGACACCCGTCGACGTCGTGGTGATCGGCGCCGGCCAGGCCGGGCTCTCGGCCGCCTACCATCTGCGCCGTCGGGGGTTCGTGCCGCTCGACGAGCCGCGGTCCGCCGGCATCGATGGAGACTCGGAGCCCTCTCGCACCTTCCTCGTCCTCGACGCGAACGTCGCTCCCGGCGGCGCCTGGCAGCATCGGTGGCGCTCGCTGCGCATGGCGACCGTCAACGGCATCTACGACCTTCCCGGCATGCCGAAACCGGAACTCGATCCTGCGTCGGCGAGCGTCGACGTCATCCCTCCCTACTTCGCCGGCTACGAGCAGAACTTCGATCTGCGCGTTCGCCGCCCAGTCGCGGTGCGGTCGGTGCGTCGGGAGGATGAGGATCCGCACGGCAGGCTCATCGTGGAGGTCGCGACCGGCGAACGGTTCGCCGCTCGCTCCGTCATCACTGCGACCGGCACGTGGACGAAACCGTTCTGGCCGTACTTCCCGGGTCGGGAGCGGTTCCGCGGCCGTCAACTGCACGTCGCCGACTATGTGTCCGCCGAGGAGTTCGCCGGGAAGCGGGTCGTGATCGTCGGTGCGGGCATCTCCGCCGTGCAGCTCTTGGAGGAGATCTCGCACGTGGCGACGACGATCTGGATGACGCGTCGCGAACCGGAGTGGGTGGAGGAGGACTTCGATGTCGCTGCTCGCGTCGAAGCGATCAAGGGCGTTGAGGCGCGTGTCCGTGAGGGCCTGCCTCCGGGTAGTGTGATCTCGGTGACGGGGATGCACTGGACGCCGTGGGCGCGTGCCGCTGAGGCGCGCGGTGTGCTCGTCCGGCATCCGATGTTCCGCAGCATCGAGGCCGACGGCGTGCGGATGCCGGACGGTTCGTTCATCGAGGCGGACGTGATCCTGTGGGCGACGGGTTTCCGGGCAGCCCTCGACCACCTGGCTCCGCTCGACCTCCGACTGCCCGGTGGTGGCATCAGGCTTGATGGGACGCGTGCGACCGATGAGCCCCGGGTGCATCTCATCGGGTACGGTCCGTCGGCCTCGACGGTCGGCGCCAATCGCGCCGGACGCGCTGCAGTCGCGGCGATCCTCGCGGATTGGGCCGGGGAGCCCACGGCGTCTCGAGCCGGTCAGCCGCGTGCGACGCCGATGATGACATTGAACACTCCGACGGCGGCGATCACGTAGGGCCAGAAGCCCATTGGAATGAAGAAGAACGTGGAGCGCGGTCTCGTCCAGACCTGTTGTCCGGTCTCCTGGTTGACGACGGGCACCGGTCGGTGGGTCATCTTCACGCCTCGTTCATTGACGACGGGTTCGGGGAGCGGCTGGTAGATGAGCGCCGGTTGTGGTTTGTCGAGCTTCGGGAGCGCAAACTTCGCGAACGCCCAGAGTGCCACCGCACCGATGATGAAACCGGTTCCGATGAACACGTTCGCCCCGCCGGAGTTGTTGTCGGAGTATGGCGAGATCAGGGCTTTGAGTGCGAAGCCGAGGCCGACGGACAGCCCGAAGAACACGAAGACGAGAATTCCCCAGCGGGACCAGATGATCATGGGCCCACGGTATAGGCGCTCTGTCGAACCCGCGATGGGGACGTCTCCCCATCATCGGCCGTGCTGCAGCTCGGGATCCGGTGACGCTGGTCCCTGAGCCTGTCGAAGGGTAGGCCAACGATCCAGGGTGTCCGCACTTCGACAAGCTCAGTGACCGGGTGCGGGCCGGCCCCTGAGCCTGCCGAAGGGTTGACCCCACGGATCCGGGTCGTTCGCACTTCGACAAGCTCAGCGACCGGGTGCGGCATGGTCAGTGAGACTCAGGGACCGGGTGAACGTGCTCAGGGACCGTGTGCGTCACCGTCAGCTTCCGGGAGGGGTTCGAAGGGGTACCAGTCCGGAGGATCGGGTTCCGTGGTGAACACCTGGCCGCTCGGACTGATCCAGTGCAGCACCCCATCCGGGCCCGGCTCCAGGGACCAGTTGGTGTCGTGTTTGAGGTGGTGATGCTTCGGACACAGGTGCGCGAGGTTCTCCACCGACGTTTCACCTCCCTCCGACCACGGGACCGTGTGGTCCAGGTCGCACCCCTTCGCAAGGCGGTTGCAGCCCGGTGCCCGGCAGTGCGTGTCTCGGATCGCGAGGGCTCGTTTCATGTCGACGGGTGGCACGTATCGTTCTCGACTGACCGAGAGGACCGTCCCGGTCTCGGGATGGGTCAGGATCCGGGTGAACGACTTCGCGTGCACGCTGAGCCGGACCGCGGTCTCCGGGTCGATGGGACCGTAGCCTTCGAGGGAACCTGGTTGGTGTTCGTGGCCAAGGAGGGTCATCACCGGGACCGTCACGTGGATGGTGGGGATGATGCCTTCCGTGATGGCCTCGATGCTCGGGAGCGGACGGGTCGTGGTGCGGGGTTCGATGCTCGGGGACGACCCGGCTCCTTGGACCGGATCGGCGCTCTGCAGGAGCCTGGCCGTTTGGACAGGCACGGTCGTCTGGGCCGACTCGGTTACCTGAACCGGCCCGCTCATCTGAACCGGCCCGGCCATCTGAACCGGCCCGGCCATCTGAACGGGCTCGGTCATCTGAACTGGCCCGGTAGCCTGGATGGGCTGAGTGCGACGGTCCAGAACGACCAGGCCCTGCGTCGGCGTGACCGCCGTTCCGCCCGTGAACGCAACGGGACGCGCTGGTGCTGACCGTGCCGACCAGGTCGGGACTTCATCGTCCTCGGCCATGGGTGGCGTCGTGGGCGCCGCGACCGCGACCGCAGGGCCGGAGGACGCCGTGACGCCATAGAGGAGGAGGCTCTGGGCGTTGTCGACCATCAACTGCGCACGCGTCCGAACATCACCACGGCGCTGGGTGTTCGCAGTGAGGGCGGCGAGGCGGTTGTAGGCGGCAGTCGCGATGGTCGCCGTGGTGAGGATCGACAGCCACGACATCCCATCCGGTGCCGGAGACAGGGTCACGTGGCGGTCCTGTCTGGCCCGGTGGTGCCGGGTGCTGATGGTTTCGGGGTGGAGCTTCTCCTGCAGCTGCCGGGCGTACTGCTTCAGCTGTGCGGCGGTGCGGGTTTGCGCGAGGGGCAGGATCCGGGTCTCGAACTCTGCACGGTCCGCCGGGGCAACATCCGCGAGTTGCTCCACGATCACCCGGGCATGCCCTGCGGAGATCGACCCGGCAGCCAACGCCGAAAGCGTGGTGGGGAGGTGGTCGACGAGGGTTTCGGACTCGGCGATGCGGTGTTGGATCGTGCGCTCCGGAACCCGCGTCATCGCGGAGAGTTCCAGGTGCAGGGAGAGGCGGGCGAGATCCTTCGCCCGGGCCGGGGTCGTGCCGGGAGGAGCGAGCGTCAACGCGGTGAGATCGGACAGCCGGGCGGCCTCAGCGAACAGAGTGGCCCTGCGTGCTTCGGCGGCGGCGATGCAGACGTCTTCCGCGACGATCTGCTCGCCCAGGCTCGTGAGACGAGCGGCGATCGCGTCCGGAGTCGAAGGTATGTCCACTCATCAAGAATACCAAGGACCGGTGTTCTAGAACAAGGGTTCGAACGAATCTGTGGAGAACTGGTGCTGCGCGACTGGACCCCACACTTCGACAAGCTCAGTGACCGGGCTGGGGCAACACACTTCGACAGGCTCAGTGACCGGGAGCACACTTCGACAAGCTCAGTGACCGGGAGCACACTTCGACAAGCTCAGTGACCGGGAGAACATTTCGACAAGCTCAGTGACCGGGAGCACACTTCGACAAGCTCAGTGACCGGGCTGGGGCAACCCACTTCGACAGACTCAGTGACCGGGGACCGAGCGCCAGCGCGCGCAGGCAGGCCTAGAACAGGGTGAACCCACCGTCGACGGTCACGATCGAACCCGTCATGAAACTCGACGCCTCACTCGCCAGGAAGATCGCCACAGGACCCAACTCATGCGGCTCACCCCACCGCTTCATCGCCGCCGGATCCACACACCACGCCTGATACTCCGGCTGATCCACCGGCGACATCTCCGTCAAGAAATACCCAGGCGCCATCGCATTCACCCGAATACCGTACGGCGCCCACTCCGCAGCCAACCCCTTCGTCAACTGATGCACCGCCGCCTTCGACGTCAGATACGAGATCTGCCACCGCGGCTGATTCACGATCTGCGCCGACATCGACCCGACGTTCACGATCGTCCCACCACCACGCTCGGCCATCCGCTTCGCCACCGCACGCGAGCAGAACCACACCCCGTCCACGTTCGTCGACATGACCTCATGCCACGAACTGTCCGGCGTCTCGAACGCTCGCCCGCCGATCCCGATCCCCGCATTGTTCACGAGGACATCGATCTCACCGAACCGCTCACTGACCTCAGCCACCGCCCGCTCGACATCAGCCACATCCGACACCTCCAACTGCACACCGAAGGAACGGATCCCGAGCGCGGCCAACTCCGCAGCCGCAGCCTCCGCAGCCACCAACGTTCGAGCCGTGACCGCAACCGACGAACCAGCCTCACCGAGCGCCTGCGCCATCGCACGACCCAACCCACGACTCCCACCCGTCACCAGAGCCGTCTTGCCTTCGAGAGAGAACTTCTGCAGAGCGTTCATGATGCCTTCCGGGGTGGGAACAGGGGAGTCGGACGAACACCTACCCCTCGGCAGGCACCCGCACGCCGTCGGTGGAGAAGACCTGGTCGAGGAACATCCGCGCGGCGCCGCGCAGCCCGCCGGTCCCCTGGTGCTTGGTGACGTCGACGGTGAGCTGCTCGGTCGCCATCGGCAGGCAGTCCGCGAAGAGGGTCGAGCGCACGCCGGCCACGAACACGGCCGAGTCGGCGAGCACACCCCCGAGCACGAGCCGGTCGGGGTTGAAGAAGTTGACGATCGTGGCGAGCACGCCACCCGTCATCACACCGGCGTTCCTGAGCAGACGCGTGGCGAGCGGATGCGAGTCGCGGGCGAGTGCGATCATCGCCTCCACGGACGGGACGTCGTGCCCGGCCAACTGCATCTCACGGACGAGCGCATTGCCGGAGGCCATTGCGTCGAGGCATCCCATCCGCCCGCACGAGCAGGGGACGGCACTCGCACCGGGAACGGCGACGTGGCTGATGTCGCCCGCCCACCCGTTGCTGCCGGTGTAGAGCTCGCCGCCTGAGATGATGCCGCAGCCGATGCCGGAGCCGACCTTCACGAAGACCTGGTTCGCGAACGCGGCGTCCGCGGCGTCGAGCAGTTCACCGGCGGCCATGAGGTTGGCGTCGTTGTTGACGATGACGGGCACCTGGATGTCGCGCTGCACGATCTCGGCGACGGAGACGCCGTTCCAGCCCGGCATGCGTGACGGGGCGATGACGCGGGACGACGTCGACGAGACGGGGCCGGGGACGCCGATCGAGACGCCGCGAAGGCGCGTGTGCTCGGCGACGTCGGCGTGCTCGACCATGTCGACGAGTTCCCTGACGGCGAAGGACAGCACCTCGCGGGGGCCGGTGGCGATGTCGAGCGGCATGTGCCGTTCCGCGAGCAGCGTTCCTGCGAAGTCGACGAGACCGAAGGAGGCGCGGTCGACTCCGAGGTCGACGCAGCCGACGAGGCCGGCGTCGCCACGGATCGTCAATCGTCGGGGACGACGCCCTCCGCGGGACTCGCCTTCACCGGTCTCGACGACGTGCCCCTGCAGGATCAGGTCTTCGACCCTGGACGCGACGGTCGATGGCGACAGGCCCGTGACCTTCGCGAGCGCGGCCCGGCTGGTGGCACGCCCCGACCGCAAGGGACCGAGGATCTCGACGTTCTGCGGCGCGTGATGCGGCGGGGTGCGGAACGTCTCGCTCGTGCTCATCGGTCTCTTCCGGTCGGGACGGGGCGCGGATCATCCCGCAGTTGATCCATTATTGCACAAAGTTAGTCGAAATATCCCTGTAACAATGAGTTGTTAGGTTGAATCCGTCATCAGGGATGAGGGGATCCGACCGAGGATGGCGATGCGGCCCCGAAGCCGCATTTCACGAGAAAGCGGCAACGATGACTCACACACCCAGCTCCCCCACCGGCGCAGCGAGCCGCCCGGCCGGAACGGCGGCGACCGACATGGTCGTCATGACCGACGTGCAGAAGCACTACGGCGACAACCACGTGCTGAAGGACGTCTCGCTCTCGATCGCCCCGAAGGAGGTCGTGGTCGTCGTCGGCCCGTCCGGCTCCGGCAAGTCGACGCTCTGCCGCTGCATCAACCGCCTCGAATCCATCACGAGCGGCCAGATCCTCATCGACGGCGTCGCCCTCCCGGAAGAGGGCAAAGCCCTCGCGAAGCTCCGCAGCGAGGTCGGCATGGTCTTCCAGTCCTTCAACCTCTTCGCCCACCGCACGATCCTCGACAACGTCACGCTCGCCCCCATCACGGTCCGCCGCGAATCGAAGAAGGAAGCGGAGCGCCACGGCCTCGAGCTCCTCGACCGCGTCGGCATCGCGGACAAGGCCGACAGCTTCCCAGCCCAGCTCTCCGGCGGCCAGCAGCAGCGCGCGGCCATCGCCCGTGCCCTCGCCATGCGCCCCAAGGTCATGCTCTTCGACGAACCGACCTCCGCACTCGACCCCGAGATGGTGACCGAG
Source organism: Plantibacter lichenum (assembly GCF_050587525.1). Classification (NCBI taxonomy): domain Bacteria; kingdom Bacillati; phylum Actinomycetota; class Actinomycetes; order Micrococcales; family Microbacteriaceae; genus Plantibacter; species Plantibacter lichenum. The sequence goes on from NZ_JBOBFT010000010.1 coordinate 133,881, forward strand.
GTCCTCGATGTCATGGTGTCGCTCGCGAAGGAGGGCATGACGATGGTCGTCGTCACGCACGAGATGGGCTTCGCCCGCCGAGCCGCCGACCGCGTCGTCTTCATGGACGACGGCCGCATCGTCGAACAGAACACCCCCGCGGCGTTCTTCGACCACCCCGAGAGCGAACGCGCACAGGCGTTCCTCTCCAAGATCCTGACCCACTGACCCGCACGCACCGACCCGCACGCACCGACCCGCACCCCAGCTCCACCAGTTCTGCAGCCCCACCCCAGCACCGCAACCCGCTTGTTCAGAGAAGAGAAAGGCACTCCCTTGCGCAGCTCCACCTCCCCCTTCCGCCGGGCCCTCCCGGTCGTCGCCGTAGCGATCACCGCGATGCTCGGCCTCGCCGCCTGCTCCGGCGGAGACGCAGCCGTTCCCGGCTCCGACCCCAGCGCTTCGGCCGCGACGTCCAAGCTCGACGAGGTCTACAAGAACGCCGTCGTTGCCGATGCGGCAGCGATCCTGCCCGACTCGACGATGGCCAAGATCAAGGAACGCGGCAAGCTCATCGTCGGCGAAGCCCTCGACGCACCGCTCCTCTCGCAGCAGGACCCGTCGAACCCGGACGACGTGGAAGGCTTCGACGCCGACCTCGCCAAGCTCCTCGCGATCTACATCCTCGGCAAGCCGAGCGTCGAGATCATCCCGCCGGCCTCCGAGACGCGTGAAGCGCTCCTGCAGAACGGCACGGTCGACGTTGTCTTCAACACGTACACGATCACCGAAGAGCGCGCCGCGCAGGTCGACTTCGCCGGCCCCTACCTCGAGTCCGGCCTCGCCGTCGCCGTCAAGGCCGACAACAAGGACATCAAGGGCATCGACGACCTCGGCGGCAAGACCGTCATCGTCGGCGCGAACACCCCGGCCGTGACCGCCGTCCCCGAGAAGCAGCCGACGGCGACGATCGTCTCCTTCGCAACCGACCCGCAGGCGATGCAGGCCCTCAAGCAGGGTCGCGGCGACGCGTACGTGCAGGACTTCACGCTCCTCGCGTCGAACGCCGCATCGGACCCGTCGATCAAGGTCGTCGGCCAGCCGTTCACGACCGAGGCGTACGGCATCGGTCTGAAGCACGACGACGCCCAGTTCAAGTCGTTCATCAACGACTGGCTGCTGAAGATCCAGGCCGACGGCACGTGGGGCAAGGTCTGGGACGCGACGCTCGGCGCCTCGGTCGAGACCAAGACGCCCGACGCTCCGAAGATCGGTTCCGTTCCCGGCAGCTAGTCGACCCGGCCGGTCGCCGGGCCACGAGCCCGGCGACCGGCATCCTCGGCTGCAGCACCGCTCCCAGCACCTCTCGACCGTCTGAAGGAAGTTATGGATATCTTCGTCGACAGCGCCGGCCCGCTCCTGGCCGCGCTCGCAACGACGATCGTGATGGCGATCACCGCCGGGATCGGTTCGCTCGTGGTGGGCACGCTCATCGCCGCGGCACGCATCAGCCCCATCCCGGTCCTCCGCGGCGCGGCCTTCGCGTACGTGCAGTTCTTCGTCAACGTGCCGCTCCTGGTGCTGTTGATCCTCGCGGTCTTCGCGCTTCCCGATGCCGGCATCATCATGCCGCTCGCTCCGACGACCGTCGTCGTCCTCACCCTGTACGAGGCCGCGTACGTCGCGGAGGCGATCCGCTCGGGCGTCAACACGGTCGGCAACGGGCAGATCGAGGCGAGCCGTGCACTCGGCTTCACGCTCGGCCAGACCCTCCGCCTCGTCGTCCTCCCGCAGTCGCTTCGCGCGGCCGTGCAGCCGATCGGCAACGTCATGATCGCCCTCACGATGAACACCGCGCTCGCGGCGGCCGTCGGCGTCGTCGAACTCACCGCTGCGGCCAACAAGCTGAACCTGGTCCAGGCGCAGCCCATCCTCATCTTCACGGTGGCCGGCGTGCTCTACATGCTGCTCGCCCTCGTCATCGGCCTGAGCGCCGGACGCATCGAACGAAAGGTGGCGATCGTCCGATGAGCGCCGCAACCCCCGCTGTTCCGAAGGGCTCGCCTCCGAAGAGCCCGGTACCCCAGAGCCCCGCACCGAAGCGCTCGGCACCGAAGCGCGGCACTCGCCAGACCGTCTCGCTGTACGACGAACCCGGCCCGAAGACCAGGCGCAACATCCGCATCTGGTCGGTCGTCGTCGTCCTCGTGCTCGTCGGCATGGTCGTCGCCGGGCTCGTCCAGTTCGGCTCGAAGGGCCAGCTCGATGCCGCGAAGTGGACGCCGTTCCTCTCCTGGCCCGTGTGGGAGTACCTGCTCGTCGGGCTCTGGGGAACGATCCAGGCCGCCGCGCTCGTCGCCGTCCTCGGCGGCGTCTTCGGCCTCTTCCTCGCCCTCGGCCGGCTGAGCCGCGTCCGCCCGATCCGCTGGGTGTCGACCGCCTACATCGAGATCGCCCGAACCGTCCCCGTCCTGCTCCTCATCTACCTGATGCTCTTCGGGCTGCCCCAGTTGGGGCTCAACTTCCCGCTCATCTGGAAGCTCGTCATCCCGCTCACGATCGCCAACTCCGCTGCGTTCGCGGAGATCATCCGGGCCGGCATCCTCGGCCTGCCGAGCGGACAGCGCGAGGCCGGCATCAGCCTCGGGATGTCGGAGGCGCAGACGACGCGCCTCGTCGTCCTCCCGCAGGCACTCCGGTTCGCCACGCCGTCGCTCGTGACCCAGCTCGTGAGCCTCGTCAAGGACACCTCGCTCGGCTACATCGTCGCGTTCACCGAACTGCTCTACCGCGGCCAGGTCCTCTCCTCTTTCAACCACCTCCTCATCCAGACCTTCGTCGTCGTCACCCTCATCTACCTCGTGTTCAACGGCGCGCTCTCCACCGTGGCGGCCCGTCTGCGGACCAGACCGTCGAAGCGCAGCCTGCGGAAACCCGGCAGTGCGGCGCCAGCGCCCATCGTCGGCACGCCGGTCCTCGACTGACGCCGCGCATCACCTGTTCACCAGCACACCGCACCAGCACCAGCACCAACCTCAAGGAGCAACCCGTGGCATCCCCGCAGACCGACCAGCACGAGCAGACCGTGAACGGCACCACCCCGGCCGATGGCGTCGACCTCGCGGAACTCGCGGTCCTCATCCGCTCCGGCGTCATCGAGAGCCGCCACTTCGGGTGGCTCGTCGCGCTCGACGCCGACGGACGAGTCGTCGCCGACCTCGGCCGCGGTTCCACGCAGGTACTCCCCCGGTCCACCACGAAGCCGCTGCAAGCGCTCGCATGCCTCATCGCGGGCGCCGACCTCGAGGGCGAGGACCTCGCCATCGCTGCGGGAAGCCACACGGGCGAGGATGCGCACGTCGAAGCCGTGCGCCGCATCCTGGCCCGCGCGGGTCTCGACGAGAGCGCGCTCGGCTGCCCCGTCGACTGGCCGGAGGACGAACCGACGCGCGAACGCCTGATCCGTGACGGCGAGACCAGGTCACGCGTGCGGATGAACTGCTCCGGCAAGCACGCGGCGATGCTCCTCGCGTGCGTCGCGAACGGCTGGGACACCGCCACCTACCTCGAGCCGGCGCACCCGCTGCAGCAGCTCGTGCGCGAGACGGTCGAACGCGTGAGCGGCGAGGTCGTCGAGTACACGGCCGTCGACGGCTGCGGCGCGCCCCTCTTCTCCACGACCGTCGAAGGTCTGGCCCGCTCGTTCCGCGCACTCGTCACCGCGGACGAGGGCACGCGTGAACGTCGGGTGGCCGATGCGATGCGCGCGCACCCCTTCTATGTGGGCGGCGATCACCACGCCAACAGCGACAGCATGACCCGCATCCCCGGCGTCCTCGCGAAGGGCGGCGCGGAGGGCGTCATCGGCATGGCCGCGGCCACGGGCGAAGCCGTCTCGATGAAGATCGTCGACGGCAACCCGCGCGCGACGACGCTGCTCGCCGTGACCGTCCTCGGCGCCCTCGGCGTGGACATCTCGCAGGCCGGCTCACTCGTCGAACTCCCCGTGCTCGGCGGCGGCGTGCCCGTCGGCGAGATCACCCTCGGTGCGGACGTGCAGTCCTGGGTCGACGCGCAGCGATGAGCGACTCCGGCAGCACTTCGCCTGTTCCTGCACCTGCCCTGTCACCTACCCCGGCGCCCTCCGGCGTGACCGTCGAGATCTGCGTCGACGACCTCGCCGGCGCGCTCGTCGCGGATGCTGCCGGCGCGACGCGCATCGAACTGTGCGCGGACCTCCTCGAGGGCGGCACGACGCCGAGCTTCGGCACCATCCGGTCCGTCCTCCGGTCCGTCGAGCGGGCCGGCGTGCAGATCATCGTCCGCCCTCGCGGCGGCGACTTCGTCCACAGCGAGGCCGAGCTGAACGTGATGTGCGCGGACCTGGAAGCGATCGTGGAGGCGGCAGCCGATGCGCGCGTCTCCGTTCCGGTCGGCGTGGTGCTCGGCGCATTGACTGCTGACGGAGAGGTCGACGTGGATGCGATGCGTCGGCTCATCGCTGCCGCCGGCCCCCTGCCGATCACCTTCCACAAGGCGTTCGATGCGACGCCCGATCTCTTCGCCGCCTACGACGTTCTGCAGGAGCTCGGCATCGCTCGCGTCCTCACGTCCGGCGGCCCCGGGACCGCCCTCGAAGGCGCTGCCGTCCTCGCCGAGCTGATCCGCCGGTCGGAGTCGGGTGCGGGCGGGCCGATCGTGCTCGTCGGCGGATCCGTCCGGCCCTCGAACGTGCGCGAGCTGATCGCCTCGACCGGAGCCTGCGAAGTGCACCTGCGTGCGCAGACCGCGTCCGTGCGTGGCGACGGCACGCTGGAGACCGACGCGTCGATCATCGCCGAGCTGTTCTCCGCTCTGGACGGCGTCGCGCCCTCATGCTCTCTCATCGGGACTCCCCTCGCCGCTCGTCCCGGCCAGGACACCTCCGTCGTCATCGCCCTCGACATCGGCGGCACCAACCTCAAGGGCGCGATCGTCGACGCGTCCGGTCGCGCCATCGCCTCCCGCTCCGCCGGTGTCGGTCGCACCGGCCAGGAATCGATCGAGCGCATCGTGGACCTCCTCAAGGACCTGCGAGCACAGACCGAGGAGTCGGGGCACACGGTCGTCGGCATCGGCGTCGTCACTCCAGGCATGGTCGACGCGCCCAACGGCGTCGTCCGCTACGCCTCGACGCTCGAATGGACGGACGTTCCTCTCGGTCCGATCCTGTCCGCGGAGCTCGGCGTTCCCGTCGAGATCGGCCACGACGTGCGATCGAGCGGCCTCGCGGAGAGCCTGTTCGGCGCGTCCGCCGGCGTCGCGAACTCGGTGCTCGTCGCGATCGGCACGGGCGTCGCCGCGTCGGTCCTGAGCGACGGCCACCCCGTCGTCGGTGCGGTCACGACCGCCGGGGAGCTCGGGCACATCCCGGCCATCCCCGATGGCGAGGACTGCACGTGCGGCCAGCACGGCTGCCTCGAGGTGTACCTCTCCGGCGCAGGCCTCGCACGTCGCTATGCGGCGGCCGGCGGTGAACCGGGCCTCGACGCCGCAGCCATCTCGCTGCGACTCGGGACCGATGCCATCGCCGACCGCGTGTGGACGGACGGTGTGCACGCGCTCGCGCTCGGCCTCAAGTCCGTGACGCTGCTCATCGATCCCGCGGTCATCGTCCTCGCCGGCGGCGTCTCGCGCGCTGGTGCGAAGCTCCTCGACCCGCTGCGCGCCGAGCTCAGCGAATCGCTCGTGTGGCGCGATGCTCCCGAGATCCGCCTGTCGGAGCTCGGCACGTCCGGTGGTCGGATCGGTGCGGCCGTGCTCGCGTTCCGTGCCGGTGGTCACGGTCGCGTCGTCGACGCCTGGTCCGCAGCCGATGTCCTCGCGGAGCCCGGCCCCTGAGCCTGTCGAAGGGCGTGGCTGCCTGTCCCTGAGCTACCCGGTCCCTGAGCCCGTCGAAGGGCGACTCGATCGAGCACAACTCCTTCAATATCGACAGAGCGTTGGGGAACTTCCCCGGAATTCCGGGGTTATCAATCGCCGCATGGTCCGAATTGAAGGAGTTGTGCTCGATGCCAGGCGGAGCGCGACCTCTGGAGTCCCGCCTGACCCCGTCGACGGGCGCAAGCTCAGCGGGCTGAGTCGAGGAGACGACGGACCGCAGCGGGCGAGAGGTCGGCGCCGTGCGCACCGACACCTGTGACGGCGACAGCCGCGGCAGCCGTCGCCCACCGAGCAGCCTCGACCAGCGACTCACCAGCACACAGGGCACCCGCGAGGGCACCGAGGAACGCATCTCCCGCACCGACCGTGTCGACGACATCGACCGACCACGCAGGAAGCGCCGTGATCACGCCATCGTGACGGACGAGCACACCAGCCTCGCCGAGCGTGACGATGACATCGCCGTACGGCAGCGAACCGAGCACACGTTCAGCGGCGGCGGCATCGAGACCGGTGCCCGTCGCATCCGTCGGAAGCCCGGCGAGATCAGCGAGTTCACCCTCGTTGACCACGAGGATGTCGACGAGGTCCAGCACCTCTGCGGGAACCGATCGCGACGGTGACGGGTTCAGGATCACGCGCGAGTCGGCCGCATACTGGCGGATCGCGGCGTGAACGGTCGCCTCGGGGACCTCGTGCTGCAGGACGACGATGCCGGGAGCCCGCGTCCCTCGCGCGCGATCCGCCACATGCGCCGGCGACAAGCGTTCGTTCGCGCCGGGCGCGACGACGATCGCGTTGTCGTCGGGCGTGACGAGGAGGACGGCGCGTCCCGTCATCGTGTCGTCGAAGCGGAGCACCCCCGAGAGGTCGACACCGGCCGTGCGCAAGGGTGCGAGAGCGACCTCTGCATCCGGGCCGACTGCAGCGAGCAGCGTGACATCGGAACCGAGCCGCGCGGCGGCGAGCGCTTGATTCGCACCCTTGCCGCCACCGGTCTCGAATGCCCCGCCGCTCGACATCGTCTCGCCGCTGCGTGGCAACCGACCGATGTGGACACCCAGATCGACGTTGACGGAACCGATCACGAGCACATCCGTCTGCGAAGCGTCGCGATCCCTCGAGTCGCGGATCGGGGCGGCGGTGGCGTGGGTGTCTGTCATGGCTTCACTCCGTTGTGGGAAATGCATTTCCCCAATCAATCATGGGACGGATCGACTGTCAACCTCGCGCTAGCATTGCGGAACGCGACCGAGCCTGAGACGGGTGGACCATGACGAAGCGGGTGAGCCTCAAAGAGGTGGCCGAGCACGCCGAGGTGTCCGTCCCGACCGCCAGCCGCGTCCTGTCGGGCGTCGACCGCAACGTCGACACCGCCCTCGCCGAACGGGTCCGCACCTCGGCGGACGCACTCGGCTACCGCGTCAACGCCGCCGCCCGAGCGCTCCGCCGCCAGTCGACCGACACCCTCGCCCTCCTCGTCCCCGGCATCGCGAATCCGTACTTCGCGGAACTCGTCGCCGCGTACTCGCAGCGCCTCGCCGAGGAGGGGCGCAGCCTCGTCACGATCGACACGAACGAGGACGTGGCCTTCGAAGCCGTCCAGCTCCGCAACCTGGATCGGGGCCTCGTCGACGCGGTCCTCGTGGTCCCCGTCTCCACGAGTGAGAGCGGCACGGCGATCAGGGAGCTCCAGCGAACGCGGCCCATCGTCCAGGTCGACCGCACGGCGGACGGTGTCGATGCGTCATCGGTCGGGCTCGACAACGCGGCGGGGGTCGGACTGCTCGTCGACCACCTTCGGTCCACCGGCCGCCGACGCATCGTCCTCGTCGACGCCCAGCACGGCAGCTCCGCCGGCCGGGAACGTCTCGCGAGCTTCCGCGCCATCGCCGGGCCGGACGACTGGGTCATCGAGATGCCGAGCTTCACCCTGAGCAGCGGCATCGATGCGGCGCACCGCCTCCTCGACGACCGACGAGGCGCCGATGCGGTCATCTGCGCGGCCGACGTCATCGCGATCGGCATGCTCACGGCGCTCCAGCAGGCCGGGAAGCGGGTTCCAGAGGACATCGCGATCACGGGATTCGATGGGACGAGTCTCGCGAACGTCGTCGAACCGGGGCTCACCACGCTCACGTCACGGGCGGACGACATCGTGCAGGAGTCGTTGCAGCTCATCGACTCCCCCACCGTGACCGTGGCGCTGAAACCGTCGCTCGACGCCCGCGGTTCGACGCTCAGGCGCTGAGCGGACGTACCGCGCAGGACTAGCCGTTCAGCGCCCGCTGCAGGGCGTCGCGGAGGTCGGCTTCCGACCGGAACTCGACGAGCCGGTCGTTGATGAAGATCGTCGGCGTCCCGTTCACTCCGAGGGAGCGCCCGGCATCGAAGTCGGCTCGGACGCGCGTCTCGGTCGCCGGATCGGCGACGGCCGCGTCGTAGGCGGCGAGATCGAGCCCCAGCTCCTCGGCGAATCCGCGGAACATCTCCGCCTTCGAATCCTGCTGCTCGCCCCACTCCGCCTGCGTCGTGAACATGCGCTGGTACATCTCCTCGAATCTGCCCTGCTGGGCGGCGGCCTCCACCGCCACGGCGGACGTCATCGAGTTCCGGTGGCCGGGGATCGGGAAGTATCGGACGACGAACGTGACCCGATCGGCGTACTCGGCCTTGAGCCGCTCGATGCTGGGGTACACCGCGCCGCACACCTCGCACTCGAAGTCGAGGAACTCGACGAAGGTGACCGTGCTGCCCTCCGGGTCCGTCAGGCGGTGGCTGTCCTCGGCCACCGTCGGCGAGGCATCGGTCGGGCCAGCCTGCGTGCGTGCCGCGTTCGACGTCGCGGAGACGATCCAGATCGCGGCGATGGCGACGGCCACGGCGATCACGGAGCCGATGGTCCATGCGGTGCTGGTCTTCATGGGCCAGGTGCTGGTCTTCATGGGCCGCTTTCTGCCGACGACGTGGTCGCCTCGACCCTAGCAACGCGACCCTGGTGAACCCCTGGTGCCCCTCGTGCCCCTCATGCTCCCGGTGCGCCCTGCATTCCTGCGGCGCTCCCAGCGGCGCGGGTTATGATCGGCACATGTCTGTTGCAGTGAGCACCCCCGCGGTGCAGAAGGAGGTCTCCGGCGCCACACGCGCCGGCGGCAGAGGCTGATGCCCGTCGGCGATCGTCGCGATCGCCGGCCGTTCGTCGTACCCGCCGGGGCCGTCCCCGGACCGGACCTCTTCCTCATCACTCCTTCTCACAGAGAGCAACATTCATGCACGCCATCGACGAGAGCGCGATCCGCGCCTCCTTCATCAACGCCTCTCGCAAAGAGGCATCATCCGTCACGCTGCCGGCAGGGTTCGCGACCGTGGACTTCGACACCCTCGACTTCCTCGGCTGGTCCGACCCGAAGATGCCGCGGCGCGCGTACGTCGCCACCCACCTGGAAGACGGCTCGCCCGTGTCCGTGCTCCTGCAGCAGGCGGAGCAGCGGACCCTCGCCCGCGCGCAGTGCTCGTGGTGCCAGGACGTCACCCTCCGCAACGACGTGCAGTTGTTCGTCGCCCGGAAGGCCGGCCCAGCCGGTCGCAAGGGCGACACCGTCGGCACGTTGATCTGCGCGAACTTCGCCTGCTCCACCAACGTGCGCATGCTCCCGCCGCTCGCGTACGAGGGCTACGACCGCGAGACCGCGCGCGAATTGCGGATCCTGCAGCTCCAGGAGAACGTGCAGGGCTTCATCCGCAAGCTGCGCGACTGACGAAGGGACTGACGAAGCGACGAGGTCGGGCCCCCAAGCCTCACACGCCGAAGGGAAGCAGCTTCCACACGCCCGCGGCGGTTTCGCGGCGCTGCGCATGCGGCGTCCTGGCGAGCGTGGAGGCGAGCATCATGATGCCGAGCCCGACCTCGTCGACCGTGACCCACGCGGGGACGCGACCCGCGGCCTGCGCCTCGGGCAGCTTCGCCGCGAGGATGCCCGTGATGCGCAGGGTGAGGTCGTCGGCTTCGCCCGTTTCGCCGAGGCCTGCTTCGTCGTCGCCCTCGCGCTCGCCCTGCACGTTCCGACCGTCCGCGACGAGTTCGAAGAGCGCCGTCGACACGATGGCCTGCTCGGTCACGAGGCCGAGGACGTCCTCCAGGGTGGAACTCGGTTCGTTCGCGAGCGCCTCGAGGTCGTCGAGGTTCTGCTGGAAGACGGCGATGGCGAGGCTCAGGCGCGTCGGGAAGTGCCGGTACAGACTCCCCTGGCCGACGCCTGCGACCTTGGCGACCGCATTGAGCGGTGCCGCGAGCCCTTGAGCGGCGAAGACCTCTCGGGCTGCGGAGATGAGCGCCGCCCGATTCTGTGAAGCGGCTCCGGGTCCTCGATTGGCGCGCGGAGAAGGGGTCACGAGTTCTAGACTAGCCCTACCGGACACTGTTGTCCGGTTCACGTCGAAGAGTTGAGGAACAGCATGAGCGAGAACCGTTTCACCGGCAAGACCATCATCGTGACCGGCGCCGGATCAGGCATCGGCCGGGCGACCGCCACCCGCCTCGCCGCAGAGGGCGCGACCGTCATCGCGACCGACATCGTCGAGACGGGCTTGACCGAGCTCGTCACGGCAGCCACGGGAACCGTCGTCACGGTGGTCGGAGACGTGAGCGAGGCCGAGACGATCGCCTCGCTCATCGAAGCGGCGGCCGGGAAGCTCGACGGCGTCGCGAACGTCGCAGGCATCATGGATCGTTTCCTGCCCGCCGGCGAGATCGACGACGCCACGTGGGACCGTGTCATGCGCGTCAACGTCACCGGCCCCGTCCGCCTCATCCGCGCAGCCCTGCCACTGCTCATCGCGAGCGGCAACGGGTCGATCGTGAACGTCGCGTCCGAAGCGGCCCTCCGCGGATCGGCGGCAGGCGTCGCCTACACGGCGTCGAAGCACGCGATCGCCGGCGTCACGAAGAACACGGCGTTCATGTACGGACCCCAGGGCGTGCGCACGAACGCCGTGGCGCCGGGGCCGGTCGCGACGAACATCGAGGGCACGCCCGGTTCCGAGCTGGGAGCGGCGCGGATCTTCCCGATCCTCGGCGCACTCGCGCTGCCCGTCGCGGAAGCCGACCGGCTCGCCGCGGCGATCACGTGGCTGTTGAGCGACGACTCCCTCAACATCAACGGCGTCATCCTCCCGAGCGACGGCGGCTGGTCCGCGATCTGACGCAGCTCGACAGCGTTTCACTGCGCGGTTCGGGTGGGTCCCCGGGAGCAACACCCACACGAACTGCGCACTGAACCGATCAATCCGCGCCTCAGCGGGCGAGCAACTCGCGCAGAGCGGCGATGACCGCGGCGGGGGCCTCCTCGGCCATGAAGTGGCCCGCGTCGAGCGTCCGGTGGTCGAGGTCCGGAGCCCAGGCGCCCCAGAGCGCTGCGGCGTCGTAGCCGAGCGCGGAGCCCCAGTCCTGCTGGATGACCGTCACGGGCATCGCGAGGGTTCGTCCGGCATCGCGATCCGCCTGATCGTGTCGGACATCGACGCCGGCGGACGCGCGGTAGTCGGCGACGATCGACGGCACCGCCTCACGGGACGCCCGCAGGTACTCGGTACGGTACTCAGCCGGGATCGCCTCCGGGTTCGAGACCCAGCCGTCGATGAACGACGCGAAGAAGGTGTCCGCGGTCGCCTCGATCATCGGTTCCGCCACACCCGCCGGCTGCGCCATGAGGTACAGGTGCCACGCGACCTTCGCATCGGCGCCCTTCAGGATGTCCCACATGTCGAGCGTCGGGAGGACGTCGAGTGACAGCAGGTGCGTGACCGTCCCCGGGTGGTCGAGGGCGGTGCGGATGGCGACGAGCGCGCCGCGATCGTGACCGGCGAGCGCGAACGTGGTGTGGCCGAGCTCACGGGCGACGGCGACGACGTCCGCTGCCATCGTCCGCTTCGAGTAGGTGTCCTCGTCGGCCTCGGCGGGCTTGTCGCTCGCGCCGTAACCGCGGAGGTCGGGGACGATGACGGTGTGATCAGTCGCGAGATCGGCGGCGACGTGCCGCCACATCACGTGGGTCTCCGGGAAGCCGTGCAGGAGGACGACGGCCGGACCGGAGCCCGCGACGGCGACGGCGAGGGCGACGTCGTCGGCAACGGTGATGCGGCGGTAGTCGAAGTCCGGGATGGTGAGGGTCATGGGAACGCCTTTCGAATTGGTGATGGCTCCACGATCCCCTCCGCCGATCAGCGCTCGATCAGCGCGGCAGACGCCCCGGTGCCCGTCGCACCCGTGAACCCGCGTCAGGCCCGTGAACTACAGTGGCCGGATGAGCGACCGCCGAGCATCGCGCGTCCGAGTGCGGGTGCTCGGGCAGGTCGAAGCCGAGCTCGATGGGACGCCGCTCCCACTCGCGAAGCCGAGACATCGGGAGATCCTCGCGCTCCTCGTCATCGCCGGCGGACGCGCTGTTTCGACCTCGACCCTCATCGATGAACTGTGGGACACCGCGGGGCCCGGTGCGGTCGGCGCGGTCCGCACCTTCATCGGCGAGCTCCGCCGCATCCTCGAACCCGACCGGGCTCCGCGCACGCCGCCTCGCGTCCTCGTGACCGTGGCGGACGGTTACGCCCTGCACCTCGCATCCGACGGCACCGATCTGCAGCGGTTCGAGCGGGCCGTGCGGGAGGCGGCGGACCTCCCGACCGACGGCCAGGCGGACACCGGCGGCGACGCCGACTCCGTCGAACGCCTCCTGTCCGGCGCCCTCGACGAGTGGCGGGGCACTCCGTTCGCCGAGTTTACGGACCGCCCCTGGGCCGACTCGGAACGCGCACGACTCGACTCCCTGCGCGCCGGCGCCGTGGAACGCCTCGCCGAAGCGCTCCTCACCCTGCGGCGACCGACCGATGCCGTCCCGCTCCTCGAACGGCAGACCGTCCAGCATCCGTGGCGGGAGCATTCCTGGCGGCTGCTCGCCCTCGCGCTGTACCGGAGCGAACGCCGGACCGACGCGCTCGACGCCGTCCGACGAGCACGCACCCACCTCGTGGACGAGCTCGGCCTCGACCCGGGCCGACGGCTCGCCGACCTCGAACGCGACCTCCTCCGCAACGATCCGTCGCTCGAGCTGCCGGAGGGCAGCGAATCGCTCCTCCTTCGCGCCGCGTCCGCGCACAGACGGACCGGGAGTCGCGCGCAGCTCGAGAGCGCGAGCGCCCTGGTTACTGGTCTGGCGGTCTCGGGCGAACTGGATGCAGCGGCCGAGGAGCGCATGGCGATCATCGAGGCCGCGCAGGCCCTCGGCGATCCCGAGCTCGCCGCCCGCATCGTCGGCGGGTTCGACGTCCCGGGCGTGTGGACGCGGTCCGACGACCCCGTGCGATCAGCAGCGATCGTGGACGCCGCGACCCGACTGCTCGCATCGCTCCCGCCCACGGCATCGGATCGATCCCGCGTCAGGCTGCTCGCGACGGTGGCGATGGAGTCGCGCGGGACCGCCGATCGGATGCCGGAGGCGATGGCGGCCGAACGCTCGGCCCGGGGGATCGGCGATCCGCAGCTCCTCTGCTTCGCCCTCGCCGCCAGGCACATGCAGTGCTTCGAGACGACCGGTCTGGCCGCCGCGCGCGAGGCCATCGCGTCGGAACTCGTGTCGATCGCGATCGCTGCGGAGCTGCCGACGTTCGAGATCCACGGTCGGCTCAGCCGGATGCAGGCGCTGTGCGCGCTCGACGACATCACTGCTGCAGCCGTCGAGGCCGACGCGGTCGACGCGCTGGCCCGCCGACACGAGCGGCCGCTCGCCTCCGTCTTCACGGCGTGGTTCCGGTGGACCTTCCTCGGTGGGGCGGACACCGTGGGAGCGGAGGCGCCCCCTGCTGGCGAGGAAATGCCCGGATTCACGGGCGGGATCGTCGCGCTGGCTACCGTCGCATCGAGTCTTCGGAACGGGCAGCCGCCGAACGGGATCGACCCGGCAGCGCCCAGCTCAGCCGAGCTCGGCCCCTACGAACCCTGGGTCCGTCCGGTGCTCCTCAGCCGATCCGGACAGACCGCGGAGGCACGAGCGGCCCTCGACGTCGTCCTCGATCCACCGCACGACCTCCTGCAAGAGGCCCTGTGGATGCTCATCGGCCACGCTGCGCTCGAAACCGGTCATGCTCCGGCCGCGAGACGAGCGGTCGAAGCACTCATCCCTGCCTCCACGGAACGAGCCGCGGGAAGCGCCGTGGTCGACCTCGGTCCGATCGCCCCGCTCCTTGCGGAACTGCAGCTCCTGGCCGGCTGAACGAACGCCTCGTGACGCGCGGGCGACGGCCGGAACATCACCGCAGATCACGGGAAAAAGAAAAGGGGGCGCTGGCGACGGATCCCCCCGACTCGCCAGCACCCCGCTACCCCATAAACAAGATAGCTGACTTATTCTGGTTTGTGCACCCCATGTGTCGGACAATTTCTCGATAATTAACCCTGAGTGAGCAACATCCGACATGGGCGACGGATCAACGAGGGGCAGAACTGATGCGAGACAGTAGTAATGGAGCCGCAACCGGCCGAGCGGTGCAGCAACGATCCATCGCGACACGGACGGCACTCCTCGACGCTGCAGGCCGCGTCTTCTCGCGACTCTCCTACGCGGAAGCGCGCCTGCGCGACATCTCCGAAGAGGCCGGCATCAGCCAGGGATCCCTCTACTTCCACTTCGGCAACAAGGAGGACATCGCCACGGCCGTCCTCGAAGCGCAGCAGGAGAAGATGACCTCCGCGCTCGCCTCCATCATCGAAGGACCGGAATCCGGCCTCGACAAGATCCTCATCCTGAGCGAGGCACTCGCACTGCTCATGGCGACCGACCCCATCGTCCAGGGCGGCACGAAACTGTCCACCCAGGCGGGAACCGGCTTCGAATCGGCCGCGCGCGAACCGTACTTCGAGTGGATCCGCGTCGCCACGTCGCTCATCACCCAGGGCGTGGAGGACGGCTCCGTCCACCCCGGCGTCAACCCGGGCAGCGCGGCAGAATTCGTCAACCAGCTCTTCGTCGGCGTCCAGGTCCTCTCCGAACTCGAAGACTCCTGGAAGTCGATGCCCGGCCGGATGCACGAAGCCCTGCCGCACATCGTCACCGTTCTTGGTCGCGCCCACCCCGGATCATGAACGACGCCTCGTGGCGAGTTCCCCCCGGCGCCGCGCACAAGCGCAACGCCCGCCACCTGTGGCTCGGAACCGCAACCCCGACGGACGCCACCGAAGTGTCCATGACGTTCCAGACCCCCTCTCACGGCGCCCCACCGCGCTTCGCGGAACTCGTCGAAGTGCAGCGGCAGGCCGGCATCGTCTACGCCCACCACGCCCTCGCCGTCGGTGAGAGCGACGTGTTCATCCTCACCTCGATCGGGCTCGAATTCGATCGCCAACCGGGTGGTCCGACCCTCGACCACCTCGACGGCACCGTCGCCGTCCGAGGCGAAGACCTCGCTCAGGGGCGGGGACGTCCGAAGTCCGCGATCCTCGACTTCTCGATGGTCGCCGACGAGCAGCCGTTCGCCCGCGGAGCCGCGACCGTGACCTTCGTCCACGGGCCCGTGTACGAGCGGATGCGACGGCGCGAACTCGACGCGGATCCGACCCCTCCCGCACCGGAACCCGACGTCCCCCGCACGACCGACGTGATCTCGAGCACCGTCGCGACCGATCCGACCGACCCGATCCTCGCCGACCACGGAGGCGACCACGTCTCCGCGATGGCGATGGTGTGCGCGATCGAGGCATCGCTCCGCGCCGAACGACCGGGCTCGCTCTTGGAAGCGCTGCGGGTCGACTTCACGAGCTACGCCGAACTGACGCCGGCGCCGACGCTCGACTACCGACTCGATCCGGCGGGCGCCTTCGACGGATCGATCACCCAGGCCGGACGACGAAAAGCCGTGTTCTCCGGTCGGATCACCGTCTGACCGGGTCACCCGCCCGCACGATCGCACCCACGCCGCCGCACCCGCACCGCGCACCACCGAACGCACCACACCACCCGAAGCACCACACCACCCGAACGCACCACCGCACCAAAGGGGAACCATGGGCACCACCGCGATCAGGCATCTCGCCGTCGTCACCGGAGCGACCGGAGGGATCGGCGCCGCCGTCAGTCGAACACTGAGCAGGGACGGTTTCGCGGTGGTGGTCCAGTTCAACAGCAATCGGGCCGCCGCCGACGAACTCGTGTCGTCGATCCACGCAGAAGGGGGCAGTGCGCACGCCCTGCAGGCGAATCTCGGAACCGATGCCGGGGTTGCACGCTTCGGTGACGAGGTCGCCGAGCTGCTCCTCGCCCACCCCGAGTACGAGCTCCGGGCGCTCGTCAACAACGCCGCGAAGCTTCTCGGCCCGTCGTTCTTCGACGCGACGCCGGAGCAGTTCGACGTCTACTTCGCGATCAACACAAAGGCGCCCTTCTTCATCGCCCAACGCTTGTCGAAACTGATGACCGCCGGCGGCGCCATCGTCAACGTCTCATCCGCCGGCGTGCACTTCTCGAGCCCAGGCGACATCGTCTACGCGATGTCGAAAGCCGCCGTCGAATCGTTGACCGTCAACATGGCCGAGGCGGTCGCGAAGCGCGGCATTCGAGTGAACGCGGTCATCCCCGGGTTCACCGACAACGGCCACGACGCGTTCAAGGTCGATGCCGTCCTCGAGTACATGTCGGGCTTCGCCGTGCTCGGTGGCGTCTCGCAGCCGGAGACCGTCGCCGAGGCCATCGCGTTCCTCGTCTCGGATCGCTCATCACGAACGACGGGGACGACGCTCGACGTGAGCGGCGGAAGCACCATCGGGGCCCGCGGTTCACGCGCCGGGTCCGTCGCACATCTGATCGAGGGAGCTGAGCCCGCATGATCTCCGTGGGAGACCTGCTGTACGTCAACCGTCTCGTCCTGGGGCTCGTCGAAGCCGAACGGAGCACGACCCGCGCGCATGTGCTCGCCTGGGCCGAGGAGCGCAGCCTGCTCGAACGGATCCGCCTCGAAGCTGCGGTCGCCGGTTTGGATACCTCGGAGCTCGACGGCAGATTGTCTGGTGAACAGGCGCAGTTCGCCGAGGACCTCATCGCTGCCTGGGGCGAGCATGCGCGCGCCGACGAGGCCGCGAGCCACGAGCGCGGCAAGCTCGGCGAATCGAACGGATGGGTCTTCCTGTCCGCCGGTCTCACCGAGCTCATCGGCCTGTCCGTCGGCTCGACCCGTCTCGGCTGGTCGTGAACGCGTCCCACGATCTGGAGAAGCCGCGCACGACGACTGCGCGACTCTGGGTGAGCGTCTGAGCACTCCCTAGACTGGCGGGATGGCTCTTCCCGGTTTCGTGTTCTCCCGTTTCCCTGCGACAGTGCTCGACGACGGCACCCCTGACGACCCCACCGCCGCCTGGATGTACGCCGCATCAGCTGCCTTCCACGACTCCGTCCAGAGCGACGAGCAGCTCCGCCAGGCGGGGGCGAACGTCGTCCGAGACGCACGCACCTACACCTCGGTGTACGACGAGGCGGCGCCGGACGGCTTCGACGGGAAGGCCGTGCCGATCGCGACCTTCGGGACGTTCCCCAAGCAGTTGAACCTGGGACGCGACCGTTTCGTCGACGCCCACCTCATCACGGGCGTCACCGTCCGCCCGACGCACCGGAGGCGGGGGCTGCTCCGCGAACTCATGACGAACGACCTGCACGATGCCGCCGAGCGCGGTTTCGGGGTCGCCCTCCTCACGGCGAGTGAGGCGTCGATCTACCGCCGCTTCGGATTCGGCAAAGCGTCCTTCACCCGCGTCGTCCGCGTCGACACCGGCCCGCGTTTCGCGCTCCTCAACCAGCCGGCCGGCCGCATCGAGGTCGTGGATCCGCTCTGGCTGGCTCCGCGGACCGAGCAGCTCTTCACCGACTTCCACCGCTCCACCGCGGGCTCGTTGGAACGGACCGCGCGCTACAAGGACTCCGTACTCGGCGCGAAGCCGGGCGAGACCGGACCCGCCGCGAGCACACGGGCCGCCGTGCACGTCGCCGCGGACGGAACGATCGACGGCTACGTGAGCTTCCGCGTCGAGGAGGGGAAGCTCCCGGGAGAACAGTCCCGCCTCGAGGTCATCGACCTCATCTGGGCGAGCGACGACGCGTACCTCGGACTCTGGCAGCACCTCGCATCGGTCGACCTCATGCAACTCGTCCGATGGGACTCGGCCCCGATCGACGACCCGCTCACCTGGGCGCTCCGCGACTCGCGGTGCATCGCCGTCGAGTCCGTCGAGGACATGCTCTGGGTGCGGATCCTCGACGTCGTCTCCTCGTTCGAAGCACGGCCGTACCTCGGTGACGGCAGTGTCACGATCCGGGTGCACGACGCGCTCGGCTACGCGGCCGGCGACTTCCGCATCGAGATCTCGAGCGGTTCAAGCGGTCCGAGAGATTCTGCCGGCTCCCCGACGGTGACGAGGCTGGGTGACGCGGGCGCCGCCGACGGCATCGATCTAGAACTCGACGCGTCCACGCTCGGCTCCCTCCTCCTCGGTTCCGTGCGTCCGTCGGTCCTCGCTCGTGCGGGCGATGCGACGATCGCCGCTGGTGCCGCCGAGCGCCTCGACGCCTTCTTCGCCCCGACCGCGACCCCGTACTGCATCTCTCACTTCTAGCCCTCAGCTCGCGAGGGGTCGCACATGGTGGGTCCAGACCCCCGCGCACTGACCGTTAGCGACCCCTCGCGGGCTGCGAGCAGGATGGAGGGGTGGCCCGGTCGAATCGGGCAGGCAGGTGGGTGATACTGGGCGCTGGGCAACCGGGCCCGGGAGGGCCGGAGCACGGAGCACAGGGGGACGACATGAGCGATGCGGGGATCACGCTGACGGAGAACGAACGCAAACGGCGCTCCCTCCAGCGGAGGATCCCGCTCGGCATCGCACTCGGAGCAGCGATCCTGGCACCGTTCACCGCCAGCCTCGTCGGACGTCAGCGCATGCTGGTGGTCCTCGGGCTCAACGGCGGCCAGATCACGGTCATCCTCATCTCCATCGCCTTCCTCGGCGTGGGCATCGCCCTCGCCTTCGCGGTCAAGCGGCTCAGTGAGCGCCGTCAACTCGCCGGGTCATGGCTCGGACTCCTCCTCGGAGTCGTGTTGTGCTGTGGCGCCGTCGTGGGAGCGATCGCGTTCTTCCTCGCGAGCTTCTTCGAGCTCACGATCATCCACGCGCCGGGCACGGGGCGGACCTGGGCGGTCGAAGAGATGGGATTCGATCAGACCGACTACATCCTGTACACGGGCGACGGCGCCATCTACACCCAGGTGCCGGAAGGGCCGCGCTTCGGTGGGAACGACCTCCCGAGCGGCATCTTCCGCAACGGGAACTACCGGGTCGACGTCATCGGTGGCGAGTACTTCCTCCGCTATCCGCTCGGCAAGGGGGGCGCCTTCCTCGGATCCGTCCAGCTCCCCTCCCCCACAACCGCTGATCGCTGATCGCTGCACGGGAGAAGGAGAACCGCGCGACAGAAGGACGGATGCTCACGAAGCGTCCTTCTGTCGCGCGGTTCTCCTCTTCTCGCGCGGCGCTCACAGATCGCCGGACCTCCTGATAGCGTCGCAATTCAGCGACTGGTGCTCTGAGGCCAGTGGTTGAAGCAGGTAAGGGAGAGGGATTCCGATGACGCACGACCTGATGACACCCGAGACGAACGTCCAGCGGATCATGTGGACCGGCACGATCTGGTTCGCAGCGGCGGTCGGCGGCGTCGCGATCACGATGGGGCCGCTGCTGTCCTCCGGATGGCGCCCGGCGGAATTGCCGGGCTGGCTACAGGTCGTGTGGTGGATCGGGGCGGCACTCGTCGGGTTGAGCCTCGGACTCATCGGCTGGTCCGGCTGTCCGATCCTCGAAGTCAGCGTGCCCGTCGCCGACCGCAACAAGACGCGGACGATGCAACTCGGCACGCTGCTCTTCATCGTCGGCGGCGTCATCGCACTCTTCGCGGTGCTGCTGGGACCCGCGCACTGAGGCACCCCGGTCACTGAGCCCGTCGAAGTGCCCCGGTCACTGAGCCTGTCGAAGTGCCCCGGTCACTGAGCCCGTCGAAGTGTGGAGTCACGCCCTTCGACAAGCTCAGGGACCGGGCCCGCTCAGGGACCGGGCGCCTCACCCACAACTCAGCTCCCGGCAGCGGAAGCGATCCGGAACACCTCGATGCCGAGGGCGGACAGCGTC
The DNA here is from genome assembly GCF_050587525.1 of Plantibacter lichenum. Classification (NCBI taxonomy): domain Bacteria; kingdom Bacillati; phylum Actinomycetota; class Actinomycetes; order Micrococcales; family Microbacteriaceae; genus Plantibacter; species Plantibacter lichenum. Next base: position 153,991 of record NZ_JBOBFT010000010.1, read on the forward strand.
GCGAGCCCGAGCCGGCCGCGCCACGACCGCCACCGACCGGGAGCACCGACGGCGAGCGCCGCGGACTCCACCTGGTACTGAATCTCCGAGCCGAGGAGCCTGACTGCACGATCCGGGATGCGCCCGGCGACGCCGGCGACCGTGATCACCACACGGATCGCATCGGCGGTGATCTGCGATTCTCGTTCGTGGACCGCGTCGAGCCCTCGGGCGATCGACGACTGACCCGGAACGGCGCGCACGGCCACCACGACGACAACGGCCCGCTCGGATACGGGTTCGTCCGGCGGGACCTCGGTCGAGATCGTCCGGATGCCGAGGTCCCGTGCTCCCTGCCGCAACGCTTCGACGAACTGTTCGGCGTCCCCTCCGAGCAGCATCACGGGCGCATTCGTGGGGTCGGACGGGAGGGCGCGCCCGTCCGCCGCCGAGCCGCCGCGGCTCATGACGGCACCGAGTGCACTCGGTCCATCATGCGGACGACCCGGTCGTACACCTCGGGCAATGGCGCCGCGTCGGGCCGGCCGTCGTTCAGCACCCACTCCTCGAAGGCGAGTCGGAGTCCGTACGTCGCCGTGTAGACGATCGCCCGAGCCTCCTGCAGGCCGTCTTCCAGCTCGACGGCCTCGTGGATCATGCCGGCGAGACGGATGTTGCCGTCCTCTTCGGCGTTGAGCGATGCCGCGCGCATTCCCGGATTCGCGATCAGGAGCCGCTGCACCCGGACGAGCTGCTTGCGCACACCATCGGCTTGGCCGCCGATCTCGACGGTCACGGAACGGAACGCGGAGACCAGCTGGCTGAGTACGGATTCGTCCGTCCGGAGGGTGGCGATCATCGCCAGCATCACCTCTTGGAACGCGTACTGTCCGCTGAGCGCGGCCACTTCCTTCGACGGGAAGTAGCGGAAGAACGTACGACTGGAGATGCCGACGGCGGCGGCGATGTCGGCGACCGTCGTGCGGTCGACGCCGCGTTCCTCGAAGAGGTCGAGGGTCGCGTCGGTGATCGCGGAGGCGAGTTCGGCGCGTCGCCGCTCTCGAAGCCCCAGGACCGGGACCGCGGTACCCGCTCCGGCTTCGTCCGTGCTCTCGTCCGTCATGCCCTCAGCATATCAACAGCTTCTTCTCATTGTGACAAGTTGTCGCACTGTGACACGATGTCTCACTGTAACGCTTTACTGAAGACGGAGTTCGCATGGACAGCACCACAACCACAACCAGCCTCGGACGGGGTGCCGACGCGGGCGCCGGAACGGGCGCCGACGCGAGAGCTACGGAGACGCCCGCCAGCTCCCGGAGCGCGGCCCCCGTCATCGGCGTGCTCATCGTCTCCGCCTTCGTGATGATCCTGAACGAGACGATCATGGGCGTCGCCCTCCCACACCTCATGAAGGACTTCGACATCACGGCGTCCGTGGCTCAATGGCTCGCGACCGGATACATGCTCACGATGGCGGTCGTCATCCCCGCGACCGGCTACCTGCTCAACCGATTCAGCATCCGACCGATCTACCTGACAGCGATCAGCCTCTTCGTCCTCGGTACCCTCATCGCAGCACTCGCACCCAGCTTCGGCGTCCTGCTCATCGCCCGCATCGTGCAGGCGTCCGGCACGGCCGTGATGATGCCGTTGCTGATGACGACGATCCTCAACGTCGTCGCCCCCGCGAAACGTGGGCAGATGATGGGCACGATCTCGATCGTCATCGCCGTCGCCCCCGCGATCGGCCCGACCATCTCGGGCCTCATCCTCAACTCGCTCAGCTGGCGCTGGATGTTCTGGTTCGTGCTCCCGATCGCCGCCGCAGTCCTCATCGTGGGCGCGTTCGCCGTCCGCAACGTCACCACTCAACGCCCCACGAGCCTCGACGTCCTCTCGCTCGTCCTGTCGGCGTTCGCGTTCTCTGGACTGATCTTCGGGCTGAGCAGCATCGGCGAGAGCCTGCAGGGGCACGCGCCGATGCCGATCTGGATCCCCCTGACGATCGGAGCGGTCGCGCTCGCGGGATTCATCGCCCGCCAGCTCGTCCTGCAGCGCTCCGACTCGGCACTCCTGGACCTGCGCACGTTCAAGACGCCGTCGTTCTCGCTTGCCGTCGTGCTCGTGTTCGTGAGCATGATGGCACTGTTCGGCGCGCTCATCATCCTGCCCCTCTACCTCCAGAACGTGCTGCAGCTCAGCACACTCACAACGGGGCTCGTGATGCTCCCCGGGGGGCTCGTGATGGCCGTGCTGTCACCGATCGTCGGAGCCCTCTCGGACCGCCTCGGCGCCAAGCCACTCGTCATCCCAGGCACGGCGCTCATCGCGACGGCGCTGCTCCTGTTCGCGATGCTGCTCGGCCAGGACACCTCGTCGGTGCTCATCGCGGTCCTGCTCGGCATCCTCAACGCAGGTCTGGCGTTCACTCTGACGCCGCTGCTGTCGTCCGCACTCGGCGGATTGACACCGGCACTGTACTCGCACGGCAGCGCGACGATCAGCACGCTGCAGCAGGTCGCCGGCGCGACTGGCACTGCCCTCTTCATCACCCTCATGACGACGACCACGACGACCCGCCTGTCGGAGGGAGCAACGGCTCTCGCCGCGGGTGCGGCCGGCGCCCACACCTCGTTCCTCTGGGGAGCCGCGTTCGCCCTCGCTGCGGTCGTCATCAGTTGCTTCATCCCGCGCCGCCCGAAGGCGCCCCTCCACGAATCCGTCTGACCATCCACCACCGAACACAAGGAGCACCACCATGCAACTCACCGGCAAAGTCGCGATCATCACTGGCGGCGCAGGCGGCATCGGCCGAGGCCTCACGAGGGCCTTCGTCGAAGCCGGGGCGAAGGTCCTCTTCGTCGACGTCTCGGCGGACGCGGGCCGAGCACTCGAGCAGGAGCTCGGAAACGATGCGCGCTTCCTCGAGATCGATCTCGCGAGCCCCCGGTCCGCGGAGACCATCCGCGACGAAGCGCTGGACGCGTTCGGTCGCATCGACGCCCTGGTGAACAACGCCAACTCGTCCACCCCGGCGCCGCTGCTCGCGGTGGACGACGCGAACCTCGAGCAGGTCTTCAACTCGAGCTTCCTCCCCACCCTGCGACTCATGCAGGCCTGCCACGACGCCCTCGCATCCTCCCAGGGCTCGATCATCAACTTCGCCTCCGGCGCCGGACTGAGCGGCGACCCGAACCAGGGCTCGTATGCAGCCGCGAAGGAGGCGATCCGCGGGATCACACGCGTCGCCGCCAACGAGTGGGGGCCGGAGGGCATCCGCGTGAACGTCGTCTGCCCGTTCGCCCTCACCGACGGCGTGAAGTGGTGGACCGACGCCTACCCGGAGCAGGCGGCGCACGCGCTGTCGATCGTCCCGCTGCGCCGCATCGGCGACATCGCCACGGACATCGCCCCTCCCGTCGTCTTCTTCGCGAGCGACGCCTCCCGGTACATCACGGGCCAGACGATCATGCTCGACGGCGGCGGCATCAAAATGCGCTGACCGCCCCTGCGTCACACGCTCATCGGTGGCGTCCCGCTGTTCCGCGCACTCGCGGACGACAGGACGCCACCGATGAGCGGCGCCGCGAGCTACAGTGCGTCGTTCGCGGGAAGCAGGTCCGCGATGCCGACACGATGATAGAACTCGTGGCGGATGCGATCGGCGACCGCGGACACGACCTCGCTCCCGTCACGACTCGGGTCGACGTGACTGCGGAACGGACGCGAGCCGGGGGCGAGTCCCACGATGCGGACGATCTCATCGGCGACCGACTGCACATCGGCCCCGTCCGGCACGATCGAGGCGAGGCGGTCCGTGAGGTCGCCGCGGAGCCGTCCGTACTCAGCGTCGTAGGCTCGCTCGCGCTCGGCATCGGCCGGCTTCCCGGCGTTCGCGAAGTGGTTCGTTCCGGACGTGAAGGCGCCCGGAACAACGATCGAGGTGTCGATACCGAAGCGGATGACTTCGGCCGCGTAGCTCTCCGCGATCGCATCCATCGCCGCCTTCGCCGCGAAATAGGGCGCGAGGAACGGCGGGTGGCCGCCGCGGGTGGAGGAGCTCCCGACCCAGAGCAGCAACCCGCTGCCCTGCTCGCGAAGGAGTGGGAGCACGGCACGATTCACGCGCTGTGCACCCAGGACGTTCACGTCGTACACCGCGGCGAGCTGCTCCGGCGTGAAGGCCTCGACCGGCCCCAGCACCATGTGGCCGGCGTTGTGCACCACGACGTCGAGTCGACCGTGGCGGCCGATGATCCGGGCGATGGACTCCTCGACGGACGCTTCGGACTGGATGTCCATCTCGACCGCGGAGATCGTGATCCCCTCGGCCAGCGCGACCGAGTCGAGTTCAGCGACCACCGACGCGTTGCGCCCGGCCGTGTTGCGCATCCCTGCCACCACATGATGCCCGGCCCTCGCGAGGGAGAGCGCGGACCGGTAACCGAATCCGCTCGATGCGCCCGTGACGACGACCACCTGGGGCACCTCGCCGATGCCGGGCGTGCTCTGTCCTGCAGTCCCGGTCATCAGACGATCCCGCCGTTGGCGCGGACGACCTGGCCGTTGACCCAGTGCCCGTCTGGGCCGGTGAGGAACGCGACGACGCCGGCGATGTCGGCCGGGGTGCCGAGGCGTTCGAGCGGCGGTTGCTTGGCGAGGTGTTCGATGGTGGCTTCGTCCTTGCCGTCGAGGAAGAGGTCGGTCGCAGTGGGGCCGGGGGCGACGGCGTTCACGGTGACGTCACGGCCGCGCAGCTCGCGGGCGAGGATGAGTGTCATCGCTTCGACGGCGCCCTTGCTGGCGACGTAGGCCCCGTACGTCGGGAACTGCAGTCCGACGACGGAGGTGGACACGTTGACGATGGCGCCGCCGTTGCGGATCCGACGGGCGGACTCGCGGGCGACGACGAAGGTGCCGCGGATGTTGGTGCGATGCTGCGCGTCGAGGTCGGCGAGATCGAGGTCGGCGATCGTCGAGAGCGACATGCGGCCTGCCGAGTTCACGACGACGTCCACGCCGCCGAAGGTCTGCTCGGCGGCGTCGAACATCGCCGCGACCTCGTGTTCATCGGCCACGTCGGCTTGAGCCGCGATGGCCCGCCCGCCGGCTGCCGTGATGGTGTCGACCGTCTCGGCCGCGGACGATGCGCGTCCCGCGTACCCGACGACGACGGCGAATCCGCGGTCGGCGAGCGTCGTCGCGACGGCCCGGCCGATGCCGCGTGAGGCGCCGGTGACGATCGCGACGCGCTGTTCCTGTTCAGACATCTGTTGCTCCTCAGAGGGTATGGACACGGCTGTTCGGACATCTCGATCTCGATGATTCGATGCCGCCGTATCAGTGCTATGCGGAAACGATAACACAGATTCGTAGCATCGGTAACAAGTTGTCGTATCATTGATTACATGATGACCGAGAACCCGGCTGCGAGCACCGTCGCGACTCTCTCCCCCGAGACCGCGAGCCTGCGCGAACGCATGCTCGCCGCCGCAGAAGAGCAGCTCGTCGCATCGACCGACAACGAGATCGCCACCCGCGCCGTGTGCGATGCCGTCGGCGTCACCCAGCCCGTCCTCTATCGACTCTTCGGCGACAAGCGCGGTCTCCTCGACGCCCTCGCAGACGCCGGGCTCGAACGCTACGCGGCGATCAAGGGCGCCGAGGCCGAGACGGCAGACCCTGTCGCCGACCTCCGCGCCGGCTGGGACGGCCACATGGAGTTCGCTCGCGAGAACCAGGCCCTCTACCAACTGATGTTCGTGCCGCGACCCTGGTCCACGTCGACCGCGCGCGAACGCATCCTCGGACTCCTCGACAAGACCCTCACCCGGTGCGTGGCGATCGGCGCGCTCACGGTCTCACCGCAGATCGCGGCCCAGCTCATCCTCTCCGCCAACGTGGGGCTCGTGCTCAACCACATCGCGAAGCCGGAATTGTTCGCGGACGCCTCCCTCTCCCACCGGATGCGCGATGCCGTGTTCGCGTCGATCCTCCTGGAGCAGCCGGATGCGGCGAGTGCCGCGCCCATGACCGAGGCCGGTTCACCGATCGGGGCGGCCGCGGCCCGCCTGCGCGCCCAGCTCGCCCTCTCCGGCACGGAAACCCTCGAGCCCGTCGAGTCTGCGCTCCTCGACCGCTGGCTGGAGCGCGTCGTCGACGCGGACTAGCCCGGCTCGCTCTCCTTCGCGACGCAGTCCACGAACAGCGGGATCAGCGGATCGGCGTTCCCCGTATGCCAAGCGATGCCAACGGTCCACTCGGACGAATCAGTATCGATCGGGAGCAGCTGCACACCCGCTGGGGCGATCGCCTCCGCGCTGGTGGGCACGATCGCCGAGCCGACTCCGGCCGCGACGAGGGCGAGCACCGTGAGCAGATCCGAGGTTTCGTGCTGCAGCGATGGCCGGCAGCCGAGGTCGGTGAAGAGGAGCTCGGCCTGAGCCGTGAGACCGGGGCCACGGGACGGCACGAGACGGATGAGCGGCCGCTCGTCCAGCCACACGCGGAGAGCGTTCCGGCTTCCGTCGGGGAGCGGCTCTCCGGCGGGGACTGCCACCGCGAGGCGGTCCCGATGAATCTCGCGCACGGTGATCCCGCGCGGTGCGGGCAGGCGCACGAAACCGACCGTCAGCCGTCCGGTCTCGAGCGCCTCGAACTGCGCAGAGGACGACATGTCCTCGAGTCGCACCTCGACCGATGGGTGCGCCGTCCGGAACGCGGCGACCGCTTGTGGGGCGACATCGATCGAGGACATGCCGAATCCCACGGCGAGCGATCCCTCCAGGCCCTCCGCGACCCGACGGATCCGCCGATCGAGGTCGTCCGCACGCCGCAGGAGCTCGACGGCGTCCGCGAGGACCAGCTGGCCAGCGGCGGTGAGCGCGGCCCCGTGACGGCCCCGCACGAAGAGCGCCGTCCCGCCCTGCCGCTCCAACTGTTGGATCTGCTTCGTGAGCGCGGGCTGCGTCACCCGCAGGCGGGTGGCGGCAGTGCCGAAGTTCCCCGTCTCGGCGACGGCGACGAACGATCGCAACAGACGCAGCTCCACGATGCTCCTCGCCTCGGGCTCGACGTCCATTCCCTCAAGGAATTGAATGGCGAGCACTTGTCATTGGACAGAATGCTTCAGCACGCCGAGCCTAGAGGAACGACCCCAAGGAGTTCCCATGCCGCACCACGATTCCGCAAACGCTCCCGCCGCCGCCGCTCCCGCAATCGCCGCCGACGCACCGGCTGACTCCGCAAGCATCAGGGCGTCCGTCATCCAGTTCGAAGCCGTTCCCGATGATCCGGACGCGAACCTGGAGACCGTGCGCCGGCTCGCGTTCGCGGCCGCAGCCGAAGGGGCCGAGCTCATCGTCTTCCCGGAGATGTGCCTCCTCGGATACTGGCACCTCCGCAACCACACGGCCCAGCGGCTCCACGAACTCGCAGAACAGACGTCAGGTGTCCGTCTCGGCGCCGTCCGCTCACTCGCTCGCGAACTCGACGCGGGCATCGGCGTCGGTTACCTCGAACTCGGCGATGACGGCCGCCTCTTCAACGCGTACTCGGTGTGCCTTCCGGACGGCTCGACCCACACCCATCGCAAACTCCACGCGTTCGAGCACGACGCGATCGCGAGCGGCTCGGCGTTCACCGTCTTCGACACCCCCTGGGGCGTCCGCGCCGGCATCCTGATCTGTTGGGACAACAACCTCGTGGAGAACGTGCGAGCAACGGCGCTGCTCGGTGCGACAGTCCTCATCGCCCCGCACCAGACGGGTGGCACCGATTCCCGCAGCCCCCGCGGCATGAAGCCGATCCCCCTCGAACTCTGGGAGGACCGCGCCGCGGAGCCCGCCGCGATCGAAGCCGCGTTCAGGGGCCCGAACGGGCGCGGCTGGCTCCTCCGTTGGCTCCCTTCACGCGCGCACGACAACGGGCTCTTCATCCTGTTCAGCAACGGGGTCGGACGAGATGATGACGAGATCCGGACCGGCAACGCCATGATCATCGATCCGTACGGAGCGATCATCGCCGAGACCTGGATCGCCGATGAGGCGATCGTCACGGCAGATCTCGATCTCGACCTCGTCCCCCTCTCGACCGGCAGACGATGGATGCGTGGAAGGCGACCCGAGCTCTACGGGCTCCTCACCGAGCGCAGGGGCGACGAACTCGATCCGCGGGCCGCGCGATTCTCAACGGAGCCCGTGCGGCCGTGACACGGGCTTTCGCTCATCGGGGTCCTGTTGCGGTCCACGAGCTCTCGGTCCAGCGTCACGACACCGATGAGCACAGGGAGCCGAGGAAGCAGCAGCCTCAGGAACCGTCGCGGATGGCGGCGAGGGTGCGCGCTTCGAAGGCGACGTCCGTGAAGGTGGCCGTGGTGCCCGCACCCGTCGGGGACTGGGCCAGGACGCCGAGCTTGATCGTGTCCGGAACCGTCTCGCCCATCGAGAAGTAGCGGACGAGCGACCATCTGACGGCATCGGCAGAGCTGTGCAGTGCGAACACGTTGCCCATGCGCGCGATGCGGAGGTACGCGCCGGACGGGCCGATCTCCCAGCCGTTCGCATCGTCGGACGTCCCGCGCGTGACGACGGTCACGACATCGACACCGCCCACCGGATCCCGCTCGGAGCAGATCTTGAACCAGTTCTCCGCATCGATCCAGCCGATGAGGACACCGGAGTCGAAGCTGCTCGAGAACTCCGCCGTCACGTGCGCGCTGAAGACGAAGTCGCCGGTGACCTCGGCGAGGAAACGTTCGGCATCGGGCCGCCGCACTGTCCCGGACGGGTGGACGAACAGGTCTGCACCCGCCGCGGCGGTCAGGACCACTCGGCCGTCCTCAACCACGGGGGCGATGCCGGACGACGGCCCCTCGGAACGGAACGGGAAGGGGACGCTCGGAACGACGATCTCGGCCATGCGCCCAGCCTAGATGCGACGGACCACCCGCAGGAGAACAGGAGAACAGGAGAACTGCCTGAGGCGAGGACCGATCCGTGGATCCGTCCTCGCCTCAGGCAGTTGTCCTCGCGTCGCGGGAGAGACGTCAGGAGGTGAGACCCGTGATCATCGACACGAGCTCGTTGTGCGTCGTCTCCGCGACCGTCTTCGTGGCGACCTGCGTGCCGCGGCGCAGCACGGTGACCCGATCGGCGATGCGGAACACCTGCTCCATGTTGTGGCTCACGATGAGCACGGCCGCACCGCGCGCTTTGAGCTTGAGGATGGTCTCCTCCACCTTCGCCGTCTCGGCGACGCCGAGGGCCGCGGTCGGTTCGTCCATGAGCACGAGGCTGCTCGACCAGTGCGTGGCGCGAGCGATGGCGATGCCCTGCCGCTGTCCGCCGGACAGGTCGCTGAGCGCGGCCTTCGCGGACGGGATCCGCACGTCGAGTTCGTCGACGAGCGCTTGCGTGCGCGTCGCCATCGCCTTGCGGTCGAGGATGCCGAACGGCTTCTTCCGCAACTCGCGGCCGAGGAACAGGTTCATGTACACGGGCTGCAGGTCCACGAGCGCGAGGTCCTGATAGACGACCTCGACACCCTTGTTCCTGGCGTCCGAGGCGTCCCGGAAGCTCGTGCGAGCCCCGTTCAACCAGATCTCGCCATCGGTCGGCTGGTAGAGCCCGGAGATGATCTTCACGAGCGTGGACTTGCCGGCGCCGTTGTCTCCGACGAGCGCGACGATCTCGCCCGGTTCGATCTCGAGGTCGAACCGTTTGATCGCGACGATGCCGCCGAAGTGCTTCGTGATGCCGTCGAGCCGCAGCGGGTTGACTGCCGCCCCGGCCGAGCCGGGGGTCGAAGTGGTGTCTGCGATGGTCATGCCGTCCTCCCGGATGCGGTGGAAGCGCTGGAACTGGATGAGATGGAGCGGTTGATGCCGTCGAGCGCATCGGCGATCGTGAGCGGCGCGGAGCCGTCGGCGGACCAGACGCCTTCGACCCGCGGGTTGCCCGTGGACAGCCCCGAGATCCCGGCGGTGAGTCCGCGCGACACGAAGACCTGCGGGCGGAACCCGAAGAGGACGGTGTCGCCCGGTGCCGCACGATGGTCGCCGAGCGGAACGCTCGCGTAGTAGTCGATGGCGTCGGCCGCCGGCATGTCCACGTGCAGTTCCGGCGCGGTCGCGACGTCGGCGCCCGGTGAGACGAAGAGGGCGCTCGTCGGCGTCCCTTCGAGGACCGGGTCGACGTAGAGGCCGCCGCCGAAGACGTATGCGTCGCCGTTCCAGAGGTGCGAGACCTCGGAGACGTAGGCGATCGCCGGTTCCTCGACGAGGTCGTGCGCCGCGTGCAGCGGGGTGGTGCCGGTGAGCCCGTGGCCCGGCTCCACCTGGGTGGCACCTGCCTCTGCGAGCGTCGACAGGATCGAGACCGACGTCGTGCCCGGCGCGTTGACCTGCACGTCCTGGCGTCCGGCACGTTCGAGGGCCCGCAGTGCGGTCGTGAGCGTCGCGAGGTTCGGCGTGGACGCCGCCGTCCCGGTCTCTCGATCGAAGAGGGTGGCGGGGAACGTCGTGATCCCCGCGAACCGGACGCCGGGAATGGCATCGATGCGATCGGCGAGTGCCACGACGTCGGCCGCGTCGAATCCACCCTCGTGACCGCGATAGAAACGATCACCCGGGGCGACGATGCGCAGCAGCACGTCCTGGAAGCGACCGGCGGCGAGCGCGGCCGCACCGGCCTCGGCGGCCTTCGTCTCGGAGAACACCGTCCAGTAGAGGGGTGCGAGTGCAGCGGCCTCGGACGCACGGTGCTTGGGGATCTGCACGAGGTGACCGAGGTGACCCGCCGCGAGCCCGCCCGCCGCGGCGGCGATCGCGCACTCGAGGTCGACACCGACCGCGTGGCTGATGCCCCCGGCGGCGATCGCCCGGGACGCGTCGGGGTTCCGTCCGATCTGCTTGGTCATCGCGAACGGCGTGAGCCCGAGCCGTGCGGCTTCGGTCGCGAGCGCCGTCGCATTGCGAGTGACCGCATCGAGGTCGATCACGTACGTGTTGGCGGGGATCGTCCCGTCCTGGTGGAATCGCGCGGCCGCTTCGAGGAGCGTCGGGTTGCGGCGGCGGAGGAGGTCCAAGAACATCGGTGGTCCTAACTGCTCTTCTTGGCGCGGAGGGAGAGGGAGACGGCGATGAGGATGATCACGCCGCGCACGATCATCTGCTGCGCCACGTTGAGACCGGCGAGGAGCAGGCCGTAGTTGATCATGCTCATGAACAGGCTGCCGACGAGGGCGCCGATGATCGAGCCCTTGCCGCCCGTGAGCGCGGTGCCGCCGACGATGACCGCGGCGAGCACGCTCATGAGGTCGGAGGTGCCGAGCGTGTAGGTGGCTCCGGCGAGGCGGCCGGCGTAGAGGAGGCCGGCGAGCGCTGCGGTCACACCGCTCAGGATGAAGACGATCATCGTGACCCGGTTGACCCTGATGCCGCTCACGGCCGCAGCCGCGGGCTTGTTGCCGACCGCGAGCACATGAGCACCGAAGCGACGCTGGCGCAGCACGTGCCAACCGATCGCGACGATGATCACGGTCCACCAGATGAGGATCGGGATGCCGAGGAGGGTGCCGCCGCCGAACACGAAGCTGAAGACGGGCTCGGTGACCGGGACCGACTGCAGGTTCGTGAGCTGCTGGGCGAGCCCCGTCACGAGTCCCATCGTCGCGAGCGTCACGAGGAACGACGGCAGCCGCATGATCGTGACGAACGCACCGTTCACCGCACCGACGGCTGCGCCGATCGCGAGCCCGGCGAGGGCTGCGATCCACCACTGGTGCGTGGACTGCAGGGTGACGGCGGCGCCGAGTGAGGCGAGCGCGACGGTCGAGCCGATGGAGAGGTCGATGTGCCCGATCGAGAGCACGAACACCGCACCGACGGCCATGACCGTGATGGGGGCCGCCTGCGTGATGATGTTGACGAGGGTGGTGGCGTTCAGGAAGTTGCCTCCCTGCGTGGCGGCGAAGTAGATGAAGACCACGACGAAGCCGATGTAGACGACGTACTGCCTCCAATCGACGTGTCGCAGGGCTTCGCCGGCGGTCTTGCGGCCGTCGGTCGTCGTGGTTGTCATGATGCTTCTCTTTCTCGTGGGGTGCGCTCAGTCTCTTCGGAGTGGCGTGCGGTGTCGATGGCCAAGCGCACGGCGCCGGCGATGGGCGCGTGGGAGCCGAGGGTGCTGATGACGACCTGGAGGTCCGGTCGCCCGAGCCGGACGAGCCAGTCGCGGATGGGTTCGAGGAGTTCGACGCGTGTGCCGATCCCGCCGCCGAGGACGAAGAGGCCGGGATTCACCACGGCGTCGACGGCGACGAGCGCGTGGGCGAGCCAGCGGGCTTCGGCGTCGAGGGAGGCGACGGCGTGGGCGTCGCCGAGTTCCGCGCGGTCGAAGACCTCTGCTGCGCTGTGGGACGCCTCCCCGGAATGGAGCGTGTACCTGCCGGTGATCGCGTCGCCGGCGACGACCTCTTCGAGCGCTCCTCTGCGGTGCGAGACGGGGTCGAGCGGATCGGCTCCGAGCGGCAGGTAGCCGATCTCGCCCGCTCCGCCGTTCGCACCGGCCCAGAGCTTGCCGTCGAGGATGAGGCCGACGCCGATGCCGGTGCCGACCGAGACGAAGGCGAAGCTGTCGTGGCGTTCTCCGGCACCCTCGTGGAGTTCGCCGAGGGCCGCGATGTTGACGTCGTTCTCGAGGACGACGGGGTGGCCGAGCGCGGTTTCGAGCTCGCCCGTGAGGCTGAATCCGGCGAGGTCGCCGAGGTTGGGTGCTCGGTCGAACTGGCCGGACGACCCGTCGGCGACGCCGGCGCCGCCGATCGCTGTTGCGACGACATCGACCGAGGTGGCCCCGGCGGCGACGGCGAGACGGCTCACGATGTCGGCGAGCTGGGTCACGAGACCGCGCCCGCCGCCGTCGATCGTCGGTTCCGCCACCTCGTACAGCACACGGCCGGTCAGATCGGCGAGCCCCGCCCGGACCTTCGTCCCGCCGAGGTCGATGCCGACGACGAATCGGGGGCTGTCCGCGGCAGCGCCGGAGAGCGGCTGGTGTGAGGCGTTCACAGCACCTCCAGGACGCGTGCGGGGTTGGTCGCGAGCAGGTGCTCGATCTGGGCTTCGGTCACACCGCGTTCGAGGAGCGCCGGCACGAAGGCTGCACCGAGGTAGGAGTAGCCGAGCTGCCCGTGGGTGCCCGGGTTCATCCAGACCTCGGCGCCGGTGAGGTCCTCGGCGAGCAGGATGCGGTCGGTGTACCCGAGGGAGACGAGCCAGGCCACGAGGTCGGCCCGACCGGCGTCCGAGCGGTGGAACGAGTGCTTTCCGAACTCGCCCTCCGGGCGGTCCTCCGGCTCCGGCCCGAGGAAGAAGTCCCAGGTCTCCTTGCCGATCGTGTCGATCGCGATGCGAGCACCCAGGTCGAGGACCTCGCGGACGAGGTCACGGGAGAGATGGGTGTCCATGTGTCCGACGACGACGCGATCGAGGTCGACGCCTTCCCAACGCAGGATGTCGAGTTGCTCGACGGCCATCGTGCCGTGGGTCGTGTGGGTCATGATCGAGAGGCCGGTCTCGCGCTGCGCACGGCCGATGGCGCGGAGGCACTTCTCCTCGTGTGCGGTGATCTCGCCGAGGCTCGTCGCCTGTTCGCCGAAGATGCCCGCGCGGACACCGGATTCGCCGATGCCGTGCCGCACGTCCCGCAGGAGTCGCTCGGTCAGGGTGGCGAGGTCCGCTTCCCGCGACCAGGCGGGCGAGTACGACTCGAGGTAGAACGCGGTCCCGGAGACGATGTGGAGACCGGTGCGCCGGGACACCTCGATGAGGAGCGCAGCGTTGTCGCCGTCCGCGTCACGGCCGACGACGCCGTACGGGCTGAGGTCGACGACGGTTCCGAAGCCGAGGTCCTGCAGCCCGGCGAGGGCCGCGACCGCGAGCTCGACGGCATCGACTCCCGCTGCACGGGTTCCGCCGCTCTGCCACGGACCGGGGGTCAGGGACAAGAGGTGTTCGTGTGGCATGACCCGGCCCAGTTGATCGGCTGGGACCGGCCCGAGCACGGTGGTGACCTGCCCTGGCATGGTTCTCCTTCGGTGGTGCGAGTGGTGCCCTTCGACAGGCTCAGGGACCGGACGTGCGTCCCTGAGCCTGCTAGAGGGTGGTGCGGTTGGGCGGGCGAGGCGGCAGTTGGGGGGATCCGCCGCCCCGCCCGGTCTGTGGGTCAGCCTCCGGTGACGCTCGACGGGGGCTTGGTTCCGTAGTCGGACTCCCACCCCTTGTCGAGATCGGACTTCGTGACCTTGGTGGGGTCGGAGGCGACCAGCTCGGGAGCGGCCTTGTCGAGCACGCCGTACGCGCCGGCGAGGGCGAGGCCCTTGCCGATGCCGAGCGAACCGTTGCCGACCATGCCGGCGACGGTGTCGCCGGAGACCATCGCTGCGCCGAGCGTGGTGTCGAGGTCGTTCGTCACGACCTTGATGTCGGTGCGGCCGGAGGCCTTGATCGCGGCGACGACGCCCTGTGCCGCGGTGGCCCAGGAGACGTAGATGCCCTTGAGGTTCGGGTTCTTGGCGATCATGGCGGCGGCGATGGTCTGCGTGGCCGTCTCATCGGCGAAGCCCTGCTCGTCGACGATCTTCATGTCCGGGTACTCGTAGGCGAGCCACGACTTGAACGCTTCGTCGCGCTGGTTCGTGAACCAGAAGTTCGCGTTGTAGGAGATGTAGCCGACGTCGCCCTTCTTGCCGAGCGCGTCGCCGAGGATCTCCGCGTTGTCGCGTCCTGCTTCGGTGAGGTTCTCGGTGACGATCGAGACGAAGTCCTTGCCCGCCTTGTAGCCCTCGGGCGGCGTCGTCATGATGACGAGCTTCGTTCCGGCGTCGACGGCAGGCTTGAAGGCCTTCGCCGCGGAGGTCGGGTCGACCGCGATCGTGACGATGATGCTCGGCTTGAGCGCGAGGACCGTCTGCACGTTGTTGGCCTGGGTGGCGGCGTTGAAGCTCGCCTGGGTGCTGGCGACGACGTCGATGCCGAGCTTCGTGAACTCGTCGCGGGCGCCCTTCTCGACGGCCGTGACGAAGTCGCTCGAGGTGTGCCAGACGAAGGCGGCGGTGAACTTGCCCTCCTTCACCTTGGTCTGCTCCTCGGGGGTGAGGGACAGTTCGGAGAGCGCGCCGGGCTTCTCACCGTTGGGGCCGGTGAATTCGAGGCTGGGTTTGGCGGCGGGCGTGGACGATGCCGTCGATGCGGCGCCTCCGCCTGCCGAGCAGCCCGCGAGGGCGAGCGTCAGGGCGAGGGCGCCGACTGCGGCGGCCCGCAAGCGGAACCTTCGGGTGGTGGGTGCTGTGCTCATGGGGTGTGACCTTCCGTGACCGGGTGGGGGACCTGTCCGGTGGCGGCCCGCGGAGAGCATCCGTGACCCCGTCACCATCGACTTGTGTGAATCATTTTGATTTCAACAAGCAATCAAAGTCAACCCCGAGTTTGTATCGAACAGATTACGGGCGGATGAAAAGCTCTGACATTGGTCGAATCGACGCGACTGCGGTAGTTTTGAGTTCAAGCTGATCGCAATAGGGGAACGAGGGCTCGATGGTGCAGGACACGCGGGAGCTGAACCGCAAAGCCGTGCTGACCGCGCTCATGCACGCGCGCCCGGCCAGCCGGAAGCAGATCGCCGAGGCGTCCGGCATCTCCGCCGCGACCGTCACCCGCGCCGTCGACCAGCTCATCACCGAGGGCATCGTCACCGAGACGACCGAGATCATCGCTGAGACCCGCGGCCGGCGGGCGGTCCAGCTCGATGTCGTGGCCGACCGCAGCTATGTCGTCGGCATCGATCTCGGCGCCTCGAACACCCGACTCATCGTGGCCGACCTCCTGGCCAACCCGCTCATCGCCATCGAGACGCCCACTCCCGGCGACACGACCTCCCTCGAACTCGCGAGCTGGCTCGCAGACACCATCCGCGATGCGGCGGGCGACGTCTGGGACCTCGTCGAGCACGTCTCGCTCGGCCTGCCCGGCGCCGTGAGCCAGCGCGACCGCACCGTGTCGAACGCGCCCAACCTGCCGCAGATCGAAGCCGGCGCGTTCCTGTGGGACGTCGAGGAGGCCATCGGCAGGCCCGTCCGCTTCGACAACGACGCCAACTACGCTCTCCTCGGCGAGCAGCACTTCGGAGCCGCGCGCTCCGCGACGAATGCCGCGATGCTCACGATCGGCTCCGGTCTCGGCGCCGGTCTCGCGATCGACGGCCGCATCCTCCAGGGCGAGCGCGGCCTCATCGGCGAGTTCGGTCAGCTCCCGGTCGGACCCCTCGGCACGCGTCTCGAACACCTCGTCACGGGCGGCGGCATCCTGCGTCGTGCCGCGGAGGCCGGCATCGAGCTGAGTGAACCGCACGAGCTCTTCGCGGAGGATGCCGGCCCGGCGCTCCAGGCACTCCGTGCGCACTTCGACCAGGCGCTCCTCATCGTCCTGACGGCGACGACCGTGTCGTGCGATCCGCAGACGATCGTGCTCGGCGGCGGCATCGCGAACTCGCTCGCGTCCACGCTCGACCGCTACCAGCTCGCGCTCGAACAGAACCTCCGCGTCTCGCCGACCCTCGCACCCGCGGAACTGGGCGACTTCTCCGGCTCGGTCGGCGCCGTCGTCGCGGCTCTGCACGGTGTGTACGAAGGGCTCGGCGTCCATGAGGACACCTTCGTCCGGCTCCCCCACGGCACCGCGCTCGCCCGGGCGCAGGTCGATGCGGCGAGGCGTGCGACCCGTCCGGTGTGAGCCTGAGCGAGCTGTCCTGAGCGACCCCGCCTGAGCGACCCCGCCTGACCGCAGGACACCAGCCCGAGAGCAGGACACCAGCCCGAGAGCAGGACGGACCCCTCGATCCGTCCTCACGCCACGCAGTTCTCCTCGTCTCGTGCTCCTCCACACGTGTGGCGCAACCGCTCTCCACCCGCCCACCACTACGGTGATTCCATGCAGAGTCGCCTCATCGCCCCGGTCGCGTACCGCCTCCTGTTCGCTGCCGCGGGCCTCGTCGCCGTCCTCACGCAGCTCTTCGCGGTCACGGTCGCCAAGGGCTACGGCGTGGTGAACTTCTTCAGCTACTTCACGAACCTGTCGAACCTGCTCGTGTCCGTGGTGTTCATCGTGAGCGCGATCCGTCTTCTGCGGAACCACACGCCCACTCGGGCCGATGTCGCGATCCGTGGTGGGGCCGTCGTGTACATCGCGTTCGTCGGTCTCGTCTTCAACACGCTGCTGCGCGACGTCGATCTCGGCGACCTGATCCCGTGGGTCAACCTGATCGTGCATTTCCTCATCCCGATCGTCGCCGTCGTCGACTGGATCCTCTGGCCGCCGAGGCTCACGCTGCCGTTCCGCGTCACGTTCGTCTGGATGATCTTCCCCGCCGTGTACGTCGCGTACTCGCTCATCCGCGGGGCGGCGACCGGCTTCTACGCGTACCCGTTCTTCAACCCGGCTCAGCCCGGTGGCTACGTCGGTGTCGCCCTGTACTGCGCCGTGATGCTCGTCGGCTTCTTCGTGCTCGCCGTCGTGATCCGCTGGATCGGCAACGCACGCAGTGCGGAACGCGTCACGGAGCGGACGACCGCGCGGGGCTGATCGGGGCCGCGCTCGTCACCGGTCGCTGATCGCCGTAGCAGTGCGGCCGGGGACGAGGAATCCGGCGAGGACGTCGTGGACGGCGCGTGCGTCTGATGCCGCGTCGGCCTGATCCGACTCAGGCCGCCCCTGGACCGCGGCCAGAAGCGCGGCCATCCGCTCGATGGTGCGTGCAGCGAGCGCTTCGACGGGGAGGCGCACGGTCGTGAGGCCGAGCAGGTCCGAGCCGTGCAGGAGCCCATCGCACCCGGTGACCGACACGTCGTCGGGACAACGGATGCCACGCGCCGCCGCCGCACGCAGCACCTCCAGCTGGCGGAGGTCGGTCGGGCACATGATCGCCGTGGCCCGACCTGCCGAAACCTCGTCGAGAGCCGCATCAGCACCATCGGCCTGCGCAACGGCGGAAACGACGAGCACGGTCGCTCCGAGTTCCGTAAGCCGTTCGGCCATCGCAGTCGCCCGCGTCCATTCCGGGTGCGAGATCGTCTCTGGTGGCGTGATGACGGCCACGCCCCGGTGCCCGAGCGAATACACGTGGTCGGCCAACATCCGGCCGTGCAGCCGCTCGTCGTAGGAGACGGCGTTGATGCTCGGGTGCGGTTCCGGCCTCCCGGCTCTGATCATCGGAACCTCGTCGCGGAACGGCAGGAGCCGCTCGCTGGATACGTCGCCGGTCGCGATGATGAGACCGGCGACCCGCATCCCGAGCAGGCGCCGGAGCCCGGAAACCTGGCTCTGCCCGTCACCGTCATGAGTGGCGGTGACGGAGACGAGCTCCATCCCCCGCACATGTGCGGCACTCTGCAGGGAGTCGAAGAGCCGACCGTACGCGGGGTTCGTGGAGTCTCGCAGCAGGAGACCGATGACGTCGCTCCGACCTGCGGCGAGTTCGCTCGCCATCATGTTCGGGACGAACCCGAGCTCGTCGGCCGCGTCGATGACGCGCTTCCGCGTCGCATCGGACACCCGACCGCTGCCGTAGAGCGCTCGGGAGACGGTCGCACGAGAGATCCCGAGGTGGCGGGCCAGGTCGCTTTCGGTCAACCGAAGTCGTGGCGAAGCCGGGCGATCTGTGAACTCGTCGGCCGCCATATGCCCTCCGGAATCGCCCGTCGACGCGAGCCGATCACCGGTCGCACGTTCCGTCAACTCTACCGACAGCCCTCCGTCCGCCCGCAGCCGTCGCAGCCGTGCGGGCAGCCGCCGCGGATGAGCTCGGGGGCGTCTGCGACGCTGGCGCCGGCCGCTTCGCTCGTCAGGTTCCACGTGTGGACGGGCTCCCATTCGAGGCTGTTCCACCAGTGACCGGACCAGTCGTCGGACTGGAAGCGGTACATCGAGACGTACTCCGCGGTGAAGTCGGTCGAGGGCGCGATGTCGAGTTGCCGGATGAAGGCATCCACCTCCGCCTGCCGCTCGGGCCACACCATGAGTTCGTGCGAGGCGAGTGAGAGATGAGCGCGGAAGTGATCCGCTCTGAACTCCTTCACGAGGTATCCGTCGAGGGGCACGACGAGTGGTTCGAGAGCGGCATTGACGTCGACGGCGAGGCTGTGGAGCGGTTCGTTGACGCTGCCGTCGGCCAGACGGTCGACGTCGTAGCCGATGGCGGATCGTGTGGCGATCCCGCCGTTGTGGACGGGGAAGCCCGGACGATCCGTGAGGACGGGGTCGAGCGCCGCGATGATGTCGGCCTCGTCCGCCAGCATCGGGACCGAGCCGGCGAGCGTCGCATGGGGAGGGTAGGCACCGGCCGAGACGAGCCCGAACTGCCGTTCGACGAGGAAGGTGATCGTCGAGACGGCCGTGGACGTGCGCGCATCCGGGCGGAGGAAGACGCCGTAGACGGGCGGCTGAGTGGAAGGAAGAGAGGTCATCGTGAGTCATTCCGTGAGGGGGTGAACTGGACAGCGGTCGAGCGGCTCGACTGGGTGGTGGGGCGGACCTTGGGCTCCGAGCCCGCCCCACCAGGGCGTCACTTGCGGACGTTGTATTCCTTGATGGCCTTGTCACCGCCGTCCTGTGCTTTCATCAGGGCGGTCTTCACATCGGCCCCGCCGAAGATCTCTTCGACCGCGCTCTTCGCGAGCTTGCGCGCCTCACCCATCGCACCGGTGTGGCATCCCGCACTCGCGACCGAGTCGGTAGTGTTCTTCAGCTGTTCGAGCAACACCTCCTGGGTCGGTGTCACGGTGTCGCCCAACTCATCGAGCGCTGTGGTCGAGCTCGGCAGGTAGCCGGTCTCCTCGAAGATCCGACTCTGCGATTCCGGAGTGGCGAGGAATTCGGCGAACGATGCGGCAGCAGCCAGTTCAGCGTCGCTGTTGCCGTCTTTGACGAGCCACACCGAGTTACCGCCGGGGACGGCTCCGCCCTTGGACGAGCCGATGGGCAGCGGCCACGCACCGAACTCGAACCCGGCTGCCTTCTTCGCATCGCCGTAGATGCGCGAGGACTGAAGCATGAGCGCGGCCTCCCCCGCCACGAACGCGTTGAGCGCAGCGCCGCCGTCGCTTCCGACGTTGAGCATTGCACCGCTCGTCACGAGGTCCTGCATCCGCTGCCAGATCGCGACTTGCCGATCACTCGCATACGAGAATCCCGTCGCGGCTTCGGAGCCGACCCCGTTGTCCGGCGTACAGTACGCGATGCCCTCTGACGCCGAGAACTGTTCTGGCCACCATTGGTCGATGAAGGTGGTGAACCCCGGTTTGCCGGACGCCCCGTGCAGTTTCGTCGCGACGTCGAAGAGCTCGTCGAGCGTCTTCGGCGGCTTCGCCGGGTCGATGCCCGCTGCCTCGAGGACCGCCGTGTTGTAGACGATGACGGGCTGCGACACCATGATCGGGATCGACGAGAGCTCTCCGTCGAAGGTGTAGTAGTTCGCGAGCACCGGAACGAGGTCCGAGTCGTCGAAGGTCTTTCCCTCGAGGTTCTTCACCTCGCCCGGCGGCACCGTCAGACCGCTGTCCTTCAGATAGGTCGAGAAGGTGTCTCCGCCCTGGATGATCGCCGGGAGCTCACCACCTTGGACGGCATTCGCGAGCTTCGCCATCGACTCCTCGTACTGGCCCTGGAAGATCGCATTGATCGTGACGTCCTCGTGACTCTGGTTGAACTCGTCCACGAGCGCCACGAGCGTGTCGGCCGGAACGCCCGTCGCCGAGTACCAGAAGTCGATCTTCACGGGACCGGCCGGTTTCTCCGGAGTACCGGCACAGCCGGCCAGGAGTACTGCGGACAGCCCCAGACCGACGGCGGCGGGGGCGATGCGATTTCGTTTCATTTCACTGCTCCTTGAGTGAGTCCTTTTGCAAGGAATCGTTGCCCCGCGATCACGAGGACGATGGTGGGGACGACGGCGATGAGCACGCCGGCGAGGGACGCGCCGATGTCCGCTCCGGATTCATCGGTGAGGATTTTGATCCCCACCTGGACGGTCCGGATGTCGGGGCTCTGCGAGACGATGAGTGGCCAGAGATAGCCGTTCCACGCGCCGATCGCAGACAGCAGCGTCACGGTCACGACCGTCGGCCCGTTGAGCGGCACGAGGAATCGGAACAGGAACGACATCGGTCGCACGCCGTCGACGACGGCTGCCTCGTGGATCTCCTTCGGGAAGGACAGGAACGTCTGCCGGAGGAGGAACACGTTGTACGCGGAGACCAAATAGGGCAGGAACATCGCGACGATGGTGTCGAAGAGCCCGAGCGACTGGATCGTCAGGTAGTTGGACACGAGTGTCGTCTCGCCCGGGATCATCATCGTGATGAGGATGAACCCGAACATGATCGCCGGTCGTCGGAGCCTTCCGAACACGAGCGCGTAGGCCGCGAGCAGCGCGGTCAGGACCTGCGCTCCGGTCTGAGCGATGGTGACGACCGCCGAGTTGAACATTTGCTGGACGAGGGGCGCCCGACGAAGTGCGTCCTCGAAGTGTTCGAAGGAGAACCCCGTCGGCAGGATGTCCGCGATCGTTCCCGTGATGGCCTGGCCGGGGCGGAACGCCGCGAACAGCACGTAGACGACCGGCAGGATGACGAGGAAGGAGACGATCGCGAGGTAGCCGATGATCGAGAAACGGGCGAGTCTGGCATTCACGAGTAGGTGACCTTCCGCTCAAGGCATCGGAACTGGATCGCGGTCATGATCGCAATGATCACGAGAAGGACGATGCCGCGCGCGGACGAGGCTCCGTAGTCGGCCGTTCCGCTGAACGCCTTCGCCCAGATGTCGAATACGAGCGTCTTCGTGGCTCCGCCGGGACCGCCGCTCGTGACGATGCTGATGACCGTGAACTCTCGGATGGCGCCGGCCGACTGCGTCACGACGAGGAAGAACAGCGTCGGTGTGATGAGGGGGAAGGTGATCGACCGGAGTCGTCTCCACCATCCCGCCCCGTCGACAGAGGCCGCCTCCTCCACGTCCACGGGGATCATGTCGATCGCGGCGATGAGGATGAGGGTTACGAAACCGAGCGACGTCCACACCTCGACGATGACGATCGACACCATCGCCATCGTCGGTTCTGTGATCCAGCCGGCAGGACTGCCCGTCAGCGCAATCGCGACCTGGTCGAGGATGCCGATGTGCGGCGTCATCATCGCGCGGAAGGCGAGACCGCCGACGGCCGCGGACACGGCCATCGGGATGAGGACCGTCACCCTCGCGAACGTCGTACCGCGAAGGCGTTTCGCGAGGGGCACGGCCAGGGCGAGCCCGACGGCGAGCTTGCCGGCGACCGTGAGGATCACGAAGACGAGGGTGGTCGTGAGCGTCCGGTGGAGTTCCGGGTCCTCGAACATGCTCACGTAGTTGTCGAGCCCGATGAATCCGGCCGCACGGCCGAAGAGGTCGGTCTTCTGGAACGACAGCGCGAAGGTGTTCACGAGCGGTGCGTAGCTGAACGACAGCAACAGGACGGTCACGGGGGCAAGCGCGATCCAGGCCCAGAACAGTGGTCTCCTTCGGCGTCGAAGCGTTCGAGGACGCCCAGGTGGGTCGGCGTCCCTGATCTCGCTCGCAACGGTGGTCAGCTTCATTGGTGCTCCTCGGTCTCGACGGTGAGTGTGTTCGTTGCAGGTTCCGGTGATGGGCCCGGCTGCGAGAGCGCGTCCGCACGCACATCGCAGAATTGCGAGAGCGCGTCCGCAATTGCAGTTACCCTAGTTCGATGGTTCCCAATATGCAATGCAAGATACAGAAATAACAGACGTTGGTTATGGGTGAACAGACCAACGAGCGGCGAGGCTTCCACCCCGCCGCCCCGGCCTGCTCATCGGCGCACGTTGTACTCCTCGATCGCCTTGTTGCCGGCGAGCTGCGCTTTCGTGAGCGCCTCGGCGACATCGACCCCGGCGTAGATCTCCTCGATCGCACTCGTCACGAGCGACCGAGCCTCGCCGAGAGCACCGGCGTGGCAACCAGCGCTGGCCATGGATTCATTCGCATCCTCGAGCTGCTTCAGGATCACACTCTGCGTCGGTGCCAGCGTTCCGTCGAGAGCCTCGAGCGCCCTCACGGAACTGGGCAGATAGCCGGTCTCCTCGAAAATGCGACGCTGAGCGTCCGGCGACGCGAGGAACTCGGCGAAGGAGGCAGCTGCGGCGAGCTCCTGGTCGTTGTTGCCCTCCTTCACCAGCCACACCGAGTTGCCACCGGGGACGACACCGCCCTCCGACGAGTCGATGGGGAGCGGCCAGGCACCGAACTCGAAGTCGGCTGCGGCGAGCGCGTCTCCGTACACTCGCGACGACTGCAGCACGATCGCAGACTGCCCCGTGACGAATGCCTTCAGCGCTGCGTCGCCATCGGTCCCGACGTTCAGCATCGCACCGCTCTGGACGAGTTCCTGGACACGCTTCCACGCAGCGATCTGAGGATCTGTCGTGTAGGTGAAACCTGTCGCCGGTTCGGAACCGACCCCGTTGTCCTGCGTGCAGTACTCGACGCCGGCGGATGCCGCGAACTGCTCCGCCCACCACGGATTGATGTGCGAGGTGAGGCCGGCACCTCCCGTGGACTGATGCGCCGCGGCGGCGATATCGAAGAGCTCCCCGAGCGTCGACGGCGCTTTCGACGGGTCTATGCCCGCCGCCTCGAGCACGGCTCGGTTGTAGAAGACGACGGGGTGCGACACCATGATCGGGATCGAGGAGAGCTCACCGTCGAAGGTGTAGTAGTTCGCGTTGCCGGGGACGAGGTCGGAATCGTCGAACGTCTTCCCGTCGAGGTTCTTCACTTCACCCGGCGGAACAGTCAGCCCGCTGTCGCGCAGGTAGGTCGAGAAGGTGTCGCCCCCTTGGATGACCGCCGGGAGGTCCCCACCTTGGACCGCATTCGTGAGTTTCGCCATCGACTCCTCGTAGAGCCCCTGGAAGATCGGGTTCACGGTCACGCCGTCGTGGCCGGCGTTGAACTCGTCGACGAGAGCGACGAGCGTGTCTGCCGGCACACCGGTCACCGAGTACCAGAAGTCGATGTTCACCGGGCCGGACGAGGCCGGCGGCGCGCCGGAGCACCCCGCGAGAAGGGCTGCGCTGAGCCCCAGACCGACGGTGACGGGGAGGATGCTGCTGCGTTGCATGTCACTGCTCCTTGGGTCAGTCCTCGAACGAGGACGCGGGCCCTCTTCGACGAGGGCGATGGTTGTGGCGGAAGTGGCAGCTACGTTATTGGCCCGTTCGATAATCTGCAATGTTAGCGGCAAACATGTCAATAAGGGTTCATTTGCCTTATGCTACGAGGATTTGTTCACACGACCGAACGGGAGGGACTCGATGGATTGGACATTCGCGGCAGCCGCGGCAGCGGCCGTGATCGTGCTCCTGACCGGGAGGAATGATGGCTCCCCTCTCGCTGCCCTCGCGCAGTCGACGTCGCGCGGCGCAGGCGCCTGGGCTCCCGTGCTGCTCATCGCGATACTTCCCCTGCTTCCACTGCTTGGCGTCCATCACGTGGCCGATTCATTGCACGCACTGGCCGCCGGACCATCGACGTCACGAGCGGGACTTCTGGCATTCCTCCTGGCGATCATCGCGACGATCACCCTGTCGGTACTCCTGTCTGCGCCCAACAGCATCACGCTCGCGATCGTCGGAGCGCTCGCAGGGACCGCGATGGCGACCGACAGCGCAGTCGACGTGCGGCGCACCGCCACGGTCCTCACCATCGCGATGGTGGCGCCGGTCATGGCCGCCGTGCTCGCCTGGTGGCTGGCACGCCTCCCCCTGCACCTCGGTCCAGCCCGAGCCGACGCGGTCCTCGCCGGCGCCCGGAAGACGGTGTTCGGGGCACTCGCACTCGCCTACTCGGCGAACGACGGCCAGAAGGTGCTGTTCCTCATCACCCTCGCGAGCGGCGGATCCGTCGCGTCGACCGCACGATCCCCAGCACTCATTGCCGCGGGCGTCCTGCTCTTCGGCACGGGAACGTTCATCGGACTCCGCCGTTCAGGACGAGCACTCCGGCACGGGGCGAGCTCCCCCAGCCCCACCCAGTCCCTCTGGTCCCAAACGTCCGCGGCGATCGTGGTCACCGCCGGGGCCGCAGCAGGCACTCCGATGAGCATGACGCAAGCGACCGTCGGCGGCGTCGTCGGGGCAGGCCTCACGCGCGGCTGGCGAGCGCTCCGTTGGATCCCGGTTGCCCGCATCATGCTCTCCTGACTGTGGTCGCTGCCCGTCGCCGCAGGGATCGCGTACGGGCTGACGCTGCTCCTGGAGCGTCTCTGACCGCCCGATTCGCATGACCGGATTCCATTCACCCCTGAAAGGCAAGACCCATGAGCCGACTCTCCGACCGCCTCCGACACCGCAAACGCCGCACGATCCCCGAACTGCTCCTCCGACAGATCGACCACACGATCGCGGGCGTCGCCCTCGCCAGACAGGTGTGCGCGGGGCCGGGCGACGCACTCGAAGCCGGCCCCGACCTCGCTTCCGCACCAGTGTCGGGCACTCCACCGGTGAGTGAAACCGGCCGGAGCGAGATGGCGGAGATCGAGCACCGCGGCGACTCAGCGCGAGCCCGGCTCATCGACCACATGTCGAGTTCACTCACAACACCCCTCGACCGGGAAGACATCTTCCGCGCGTCCAGATCGATCGACGACGTCCTCGACAATGTTCGCGACTTCATCCGAGAACTCGACCTCTGGCAGGTCCGGATCCCTGCTGGCGGCGCAGATGCTCTGGAAGCGATCGCCGACGCACTCGTTCACCTCCAAGAGGGCGTCCGTTCCATCCGGCTTCCCGCTTCACAAGGCCATCTGCTCGCCGCACGAAAAGCTGCGAAGGGCGTTCGATCCCACTATCAGCACGGTCTCGCGGAGATCTTCGACGGCGAACTGACGATGGACACGCTCAAACGACGAGAGGCGTTGCGGCGTCTCGATGTCGTCTCACTGCGACTCGTCGAAGCGGCCGACGCCCTCCTCGACGGGCAGATCAAGCGCACGATGTAGGGCTTCGCTCGCTGTCCGAGCATGCACATCCACCCTGTGGATAACTCTCCTCCAGTGCGAAGCGCACCTGATATACCTGATGAGTTCGATGACGAAGCAGGAGAGCACATGACGAGACACAGAACCATCCGCCGTTCGATTGCGGGTGCACTCATCGGCACACTCGCCGCGCTCGCGGGATTCGCCGGGGGAAGTGCCGGGGCGACACAGCCCATCGGTGTCTCAGAGCCCGACCGATCGGGGTGGTGCCCCACGTGGCAGCAGCAGTACGAAGCGCAGTCGAACGTGATCGGGGTGACTTCCGACACAGTCATGACGCTTCGGCACCGCGCGGACTTCACCGCCGAGCGCCCGGAGAACAGCCTCGCGGCGTTCCACACGTCCTATCAGTACTGCCGTGCCGGGATCGAGACGGACGTCCGACCGACGCAGGACGGCGAGCTCGTCGCATTCCACGACGCACACGTCGGCAAGATGCTCGAGCCCGGATTCGACCCGCTCTCTCTCCAGGGGCCCAACCAGCTTCTGAGCGAGCTGACACTGGCCCAGGTGAAGACGAAACGGCTCGTGAACACGGCGACGAGGCGGCCCACCGAGCACTCGGTGCCAACAATCCGCGAGCTGCTCGAGGACTACCTGACTCACGACGGCCAGTCGATCCTCTACCTGGAAGTGAAGGACGGCGCGAGCATCATTCCAACGGCCGCCGTCATCCAGGACGTCGCGGCGCTTCATCCCGAGGCGGAGTTGATCAAACGCGTCATCCTGAAGATCGTGATGAGCACGTACCCCACCCCTACGGACTTCTTCGAAGCCCTCCGACGAGCCGGCATCACCCAGAACATCCGAACGGCTCCGATGATGGCCCCACGCATGGCCGATCGCATCAACAATCTGCCGTACAGCGTCCCGAACGTGCCCGGACAATCCTACGAATCAAACGCGACCCGGTCCGTCGCCCAATGGGCCAACCAGCCCGGAAGCCTCGTCCAGAGCGTCGAAGTCCTCGTCAAGGACTCCTCTGACTTCGTTCATACCGAGATGAAAGCCAGCTCCCAGGGCGACTACGCCGCTCCGACGTCGCTGACCACTGCGAACACGAGCGAAGGCACGATGGCGGAGATGGCGATGGTCGTGAAAGCCAACCGGAAAGCACTCGGGAATTTCGTGCCGATCCCCGACTACATCCTCTGGCGCACCGATCGTCTGCGCGACGCGAGCGTGCCGAACGTCATCCCGGGCAAGAATGAGACGATGCCGGTGACTGAGGCGTACTACCAGAATGACTCGACGTGCTGCTTCCAGCTGCAGGATCGACTCCAGCAGAGTGATACAGCCCACGAAATCGCCGAGCTCCGGATGAACCTTGCCTGGCAGCGCAGTATCGGCTTCAACGTCTTGACGACGGATGATGCAGATTCGATCGACACGTTCTATCGGGCTCGAGGCGAGCTGTCCACAGTCACCACACCCCGCACCTACCCACCGCCCGCAGCCATGAACTCACGATTGTCCTGGGATCTCGGATACGTGCCTCTGCCCGATCGGCCGAAGATCAAGCTGATGGGTTGGGGCGGCGAGTGGGCCGGGTGGTGGGGCGGCACCGCATGCCTGTGGAATCAGAAGCTCGGTTGGGGCGCCCCCACCTACGGCTGGGTGTACAACTGCGGCAACGGGACGGCGCAGGGCGACGGGTACTCCGATCGAATGGTCACTCGCGTCCTCAGCGACGGTCGAATGGAGATCCGATCGTACGAGCCCGGCGGATACTGCCTCACTTCGCCTGCCTCGTCGGATCCGAACGCCTCGGGCACGGTGGATTGGGTTCCCTGCGGAATCCAGGCTGCTGATGAACGCGCTCTCTGGACCATGACCCGAGAGGGTCGGTTCCGCGACCAGCACGGCCGGTACCTGTCGTTCACCGCAGGCGGCGCGCTCTACGGAGGTCTGCCATACGGGGTCACGAACGTCGTGCCGGCGGCCGAGGCGACCGACACCTGGACGCAGTGGGCCTTGGCGCCGAACCCCTAGGCGCCATCCTGGCCACAGGAGAACACCCCCGCAGCAGGACGGAGCTCCGGATCCGCCCTGCTGTCGGGCTGTTCTCCTGCCCTCGAGCTGCCTGCAAGCAGGGCTCACACGAGCAGGGGCGCGAGCTGCCGAGAGCCGTCGAGCATCAGATCGAGGAGGTCGGCCGGCTGCTCCACACGGATCGACGGGGCCGAGAGCGAGAGACCGGCGACCAGCCCGCCACGGTCGTCGCGGATCGGAACGACGAGACAGCCGTACCCCGGGGTGAGCTCACCGGACTGCCGCGCGTAGCCGAGCCGCTCGACGTCGTCCACGAGCGCCCTCACATCGACCGACGGCGAAGCGACCAGGCCGGAACAGTCCTGGCCACCCGACACGAGCTCCCGCAGGAGCAGCCGGCCGATCGCGGACGCGTCCAGATGCCGGACGATCCGCGCCTCATCGCTCAACGGGAAGTCCGGATCCGGGTCGACGATGCGGATGCGCTCACCCTCGTACCGGACCAGATGGACGCCACCGCGGACGCTCGAACGCATTCGGCCCATGACGTCTCGTGCGGCTTGCGGAGGTGGAGCCGGGGCGACGAGATGGGCGAGCTCCACGACTTTCCGCCCGAGCGCGAACCCGCGGAGATCCGGCATCCGCACGAGGTACTCGTCCTGCACGAGGAGATTGAGGAGCCGATACGTCGTCGCCCGAGGCATGTCGAGTCCGGCGGAGACCTCCTGCGCGGTGACCCCCGCACCGCATCGGGCGACCTCCTCGAGCACCGCGAGGGCGCTGTGGATCGCCTTGGGCTGTCTGGCGCGGAGATCGCCCGCCCCACTCATCGCGGGGCCGCCGGCGAGCCGCCCCCTGCGTGATCTCCGACACCGGCCCCACCATCGTCCCGGCCACTGGCCCCACCCCTGCCGACACCGGAACCGGAACCGGAACCGCCGAGCACGTCCCCCAGCACCGTCACGTCGAAGACGCCGACCGTCGAACTCAACCACGGTCTCCGCAGGTGTCGGACGGCCCACACACAGACGCCCGCGATCATCGAGCAGAGGAACACCCACACGCCCACAGCGCGATCCGTTCCCAACTCCACGACGAGGTACACGACGAGCGCGACGGCGAGCAGGGCACCGGCCGCGAGCGCACGCACCACGGGCCAGGCGGTCGCCTCACCGATCCGCCTGAGGAAGACGGGAGCCGCCGCGCACACGAGGATGTACGCCGTGATGTAGCCCGCGGCGGCGACCACGATGAGCACCTGCATCGCCGCCCACACCCCGCTGCCCACCGCGATCGCGACGATCGGAACCACCGTGACCATGGGCATCGCCACCAGGATCGCGACGTGCGGCGTATGGAAGCGACGATGCGTGCGACCGAATCGCGACGGCAGGACGCCTTCACGTCCCATCGAGAACAGGACCCGGACGAGCGCAGTGACGGACGCGATCGCACACGCGAGGAAGGACGCGGCGACCGAGACGTCGAGGAGCAGCCCCATCCACTCGACCCCGTACGCGGTCGCGAGGTCGTTGATGGGGCTCGCGCTCGCAGTGAGGTCAAGGCCGAGGCCCGCGAACCCGACGAGTTGACTGTAGGAGGTGACGAGGTAGAGCAGCCCTGAGACGATGACGGTCCAGCCGATGGCACGTGGGATGTTCGCGAACGGGCGCCGCGCTTCGACGCCGAGGGTCGCGGAGCTCTCGAAGCCCACGAACGCGGTGATCGCGAGTACGGCACCGACGGCGAAGTTCGCCGGATCCGCGTGGACGGTCAACGCCGACCACTCGATCGTCGGCCCGAACCGGCTGAGCAGGACTCCGACGAGCACGAGGACGATCGCGACGGAAGCGGACTCGACGAGCAGGGTCACCCTGGTCGACACCCGGATGCCACGCACGAGCACGACGAGGCAGACGGCGGCCATCGCGACGATCAACACCGCCACCACGAGCGAGGACCCCGGCATCCCCGGCCAGAACCGGTGGAGCAGGATCGCGAGGTAGTAGCCCGCTCCGGCGAGCGCGAACATCGCGATGAAGCCGTAGCCGATGAGGAGCGCGACGCCCGCGACGAACGCCGCGCCGGTTCCGAGCCCCTTCGACACGAAGGTGTAGAGCGAGCCGGTCGCGGCGATGCGCTTCGTGAAGACGTTCACGGTGCCTGCGACGAGGAGGGAGATGAGCATGGCCGTCGCGAGGGACCACACGGTCGCGCCACCCGCCGTGACCGTGACGAGGAGCGGGATGGTCGTCGCAGCGGCGGACGGCGCGACGGCCGAGACCGATTGGGCGAGCACGTCGACGAAGCCGACGCTACGGCGGTCGAGGCCGTCCACGGGGGACCTGGAGTCGAGGCCGTGGACCATCGGCGGATTGCTGATCGCACGCTCGAGGGCCGTCATGCCGCAAGCGTAGGCCGCCCGCATTGCACCGGCGTGGCGGCCGTGTTTCGCGTTCGTGACCGTCAAATGAGACAGGGGTTCCGCATCGTCTCATTCGTCGTGCGGAGGGTGTTACCCCGTCGAGACGGCGGCGCAACAGCCGAGGACGATGCTGATGCCATCCCCGATCGACCGGCACCACCGAACCCTGGAGATCACCCCATGACCGTCACGAAAGACCCCGCCGCCGTCGCGGGACAGCCCACCCGGGCGCTCACCGGATCCCTCGGCGTCACCGCCATCGTCTTCATGGTGGTCGCCGCCGCTGCACCCCTCACCGTCGTCGGCGGTGCGGCACCCCTCGGCATCCTGCTCGGCAACGGCGTCGGCTTCCCCAGCATGTACGCGATCTCCGCGGTCGTCCTCCTCCTCTTCGCCGTCGGCCTCGCGGCGATGACCCGCCACGTCCCGAAGCCCGGCGCGTTCTTCACCTTCGTCGGTTACGGCCTCGGCAAACCGGCCGGCCTCGCGACAGCGTTCCTCGCCCTCCTCACCTACACGGCCATCCAGGTCTCGGTGCACGGCTACATCGGCTACCTCCTGAGCGTGACCGTCGCCGGCCTCGGCGGACCGACGATCCCCTGGTACCTGTACTCGCTCGCGGGCATCGCGATCGTCGGCTTCCTCGGGTACCGGCACATCGACCTCAGCTCGAAGGTGCTCGGCATCCTCCTCGTCGCGGAGGTCGGGATCGTGCTGATCCTCGTCGCCGCCGTCGTCTTCCGGGGCGGCGCGACGGGACTCTCCGCGGCACCGTTCGAACCGTCGCACGTCTTCTCCGGATCTCCCGGCATCGGCCTCATGTTCGCGATCGCCGCGTTCATCGGCTTCGAAGCGACGGCCATCTTCCGCGACGAGGCGAAGGACCCTGCACGCACCATCCCGCGGGCGACGTACATCGCCGTCATCGGCATCGGCGTCTTCTACACCCTCGCCTCCTGGGCGCTCGTGATGGCGTGGGGGCCGGACGAGGTCGTGAAGATCGCGGGCGACGACCCCGGCGCGATGATCCTCAAGACGACGCTCATGTACCTCGGCCCGGTCGGCGAGGCGGTCATCAACGTGCTCCTCATCACGAGCATGTTCGCGTGCGTCCTGTCCTTCCACAACGTCATCACGCGGTACCAGCACTCGATGTCGAATGCGGGTGTCCTCCCCGGACGGCTCGGCGGCGTGCACCACAAGCACCTCTCGCCGCACACGTCCTCGCTCGTGCAGAGCATCACGGCGGCCGTCCTCATCGTCGTCTTCGCGGTCCTCGGCCTCGATCCCGTCCTGCAGGTCTTCACCTGGTTCGCCGGAGTCGCGACGCTCGCGATCGCGATCCTGATGGCCGTCACGAGCCTCGCAGTGATCGTCTACTTCGCCCGAACCAGGCAGGACAAACGACTGTGGAACACGGTGATCGCGCCCGGGCTCGGCTTCATCGGGCTCGTCGGGGCGGCCGTGGTCATCACCGCGAACTTCCCGATGCTCGTCGGCGATGTGAATGCGTCCGGGGCTCCGAGCTTCGGCCTCGTGAGCGCCGTCCTCCTGGCCCTCATCGTGATCTGCCCCGTCTTCGGGCTCGTCCAAGCGGCCGTCCTGAAGCGGACGAGGCCCGCCGTCTACAGCAACATCATGGACGCCATCTCCGACTGAGCCGGCCCCTAGTCCCGGTCCCTGAGCCCGTCGAAGGGCATCGACCGCCCGCACCCTCCCCGGTCCCTGAGCCTGTCGAAGGGCATCGACCGCCCGCACCCTCCCCGGTCCCTGAGCCTGTCGAAGGGCATCGACCGCCCGCACCGCAACCACCCCGTGAAGGAGCACCACCCATGACCATCACCGACCCCACGATCACCGGCGGCACCGAGCAGACGTCATCGCAGCACCCGCTCACGAGCCTCACGGCGGCGGAGTTCGAGCGCATCCGCGACATCGTCACCGCCTCCGCCCCCTTCACCCCGACGACGCGATTCGCGTACGTGGGCCTCGAGGAACCGCACAAGCGCGAGGTCCTCGCCTGGCAGGACGGAACAGCTCCGCTCCCGGAACGGAACGCGCGGGTCATGCTGCTCGACATGGCGACGGGCGCATCGACCGACAACATCGTGTCCCTCGACGCGGGAGCCGTCACGACCTCGCACCTGCTCGACGGTTCCACCGGACAGCTGCCGATCCTCATCGAGGAGTTCGAAGCGGTCGCCGACATCGTCGCAGAGGACCCCGCGTGGGTCGATGCGCTCGCCTCCCGCGGGTGCACGGTCGACCAGGTCGTCGTGGTCCCGTTGTCCGCCGGATACTACGACTTCCCCGAGGAGGCGGGCCGCCGCATCGTGCGCGTGCTCGCCTTCCGCCAGGACTACCCGGAGGACCACCCGTGGGCGCATCCGGTCGACGGGCTGAGCGCCTACGTCGATACGGCCGCGCGGAAGATCACGCGACTCGTCGATGCGACGCCGCTCGCGATCCCCGCCGAGTCGGGCAACTTCGACGACCTGGCCGTGCAGGGCGAGCCGCTGACCACCCTCAAGCCCATCGTCATCACCCAGCCGGAAGGTCCGAGCTTCCGGGTCGACGGCGAGTTCGTCGAGTGGGCGAACTGGAAGTTCCAGATCGGCTTCGACACCCGCGAAGGCCTCGTCCTCCGTCAGCTGTCGTTCAACGACGCCGGCACCGACCGGCCGATCATCTACCGCGCCTCCATCAATGAGATGCTCGTCCCCTACGGCGACCCGTCACCCGTGCGGTTCTGGCAGAACTACTTCGACACCGGCGAATACCTCTTCGGCCGCTTCACCAACTCGCTCGCCCTCGGCTGCGACTGCGTCGGCGAGATCCAGTACTTCGATGCGACACTCGCCGACGAGCTCGGCAACCCGTTCACGATCGAGAACGGCATCTGCATGCACGAGGAGGACTTCGGAACGCTCTGGAAGCACAGTGACATGTTCACGGGATCCAACGAGGTGCGCCGGTCGCGTCGCCTCGTCATCTCGTTCTTCACGACGGTCGGCAACTACGACTACGGCTTCTACTGGTACCTGTACCTCGACGGCACGATCGAGTGCGAATCGAAGCTCACCGGCATCCTCTTCACCTCCGCGTACCCGGGACTCGACGAGGACGGCAACGACTACCCGTACGCGTCGGAGGTCGCGCCAGGACTCGGCGGCCCGTACCACCAGCACCTGTTCAGCGCACGGCTCGACATGATGGTCGACGGCGTCTCGAACGCGGTCGACGAGGTCGACGCGGTCCGGGTGCCGATCGGACCGGGCAACGAGCACGGCAACGCGTTCACGAAGCAGGTCACCCGGCTCACGAGCGAAGCGACGTCCGGGCGGACGGCCGATGCCTCCGTCGGCCGCGCCTGGCACATCGTCAACACCGAGCAGACCAACCGAATGGGCCGGCCGACCGGATACGTGCTCTACCCGCAGGATGCACCGACGATGATGGCTGACCCGTCGTCCTCGATCGCCAAGCGCGCCGAGTTCGCGACGAAGCACCTGTTCGTGACGCAGTACGACCCGGCGGAGCGCTACGCGGCCGGCGATTTCGTGCACCAGAACCCGGGCGGGGACGGCATCACGAAGTACATCGCCGACGACGCATCCGTCGACGGCGAGGACATCGTGCTCTGGCACACCTTCGGGCCCACGCACTTCCCGCGGCCGGAGGACTGGCCGGTGATGCCCGTCGACTACGCGAAGTTCACGCTCAAGCCGTACGGCTTCTTCGGGAAGAACCCCGCGATGAACGTGCCGGCGAGTGAGCCCGTCCACGCGTGCTCGCACGGACACGACGGCGATGCGCACGCGGGTCACGGTGGCCATGCGGCCGCGCACGACGACCACGCCGGTCACTCGCACGACCAGTACTGAGGACCCGCGATCATGGTCGAGGCACTGCACCTCGGGGCGCTCCTCCCCGCCGCCGTCGGTGCATGCTGCACAGTGGGAGGCCGACGCGGGATCGTCGACCTCGTCGCCGCCATCGTGATGCTCGCGGCCATGATCGACGCCGCCACGGGCGCCGCGCTCCTGCACCCTCTGGTGTGGGGCGCGGTGCTCGTGGCGGTCGGGATCGTCTCGGCCGCGCGGTTGCGCGGGGTCGGGGCGAGCTCGGCGACCGCGGCGACCGCCGACATCGGCGCCGACACCGAGACTCCGGCCGCCGTCGCCACCGTCACCGTCACCGCCGAGCGACAGCATCGCCTCATGCTCGTGCACACCTCTCTCGGCTTGCTCGTCATGGCGACGATGCTCGTGGCGATGGCGTCACACGGATCGCATGCCGCCCTCGGCACACCTTCTTCCGTCACGCATCATGGCGCTGCCGGAGCCGGCACGTTCGGCGTCATCGTCGCTGCGGCAGTCGCTTCCTACACCGCCTTCACGGCATGGCTCACCGCCTCGGCCGTGCGTTCCCGTCGCATCCTCCCCGCCGTCGAACTCACGAGCATGGCCCTTTCCCTCACCGCAATGGCCTTCGCCCTCGCCGTCTGACCCTTCTCGAGCCTTCGCAGCTGAAACGGGTCCGGGATGAAACTGGACGACAGTCAAGCAACGGATGTCGATGATTCGACATAGAATCGAGCCAGTTGTCCGGCCCAGACCCCGCTTGACGAAAGTCGCGTTCACGCGTGCACTGGACCAGCCAATATCACTCTCGCATCAGCAGAGCGACCGCACGCGAACGAGGTCTGACATGGGAACCATCATCTACGGTTCGGGCGAACGCCAGCTCCACCTCGACGATCGAACGTTGGCGCACCTGAAGTCGATCGTGGTGATGAAGCTGCGCCGCCAGGAGTCGTTCCTGCTCTCCTGGCAGCGTGCCGATGAAGACGGTCCGGCCGGCCGCGTCTCACTCTGGGTGCACCCGTCCATCCCGCTCGAGTTCCAGTTCGAGGAGGCCGAACGCCCGGCCCTCAACCGCGAATGGCTCGAAGCGCTCATGGAAGCGTCGAACCGCTCAGGCGACCTGCAGATCACCGCAGAGCCGGGTGTCGCCGAGCGGCCCGTCGTCGAGTCGCCGGAGACGCCTGCCGTGGCCGCCATCTCGCGCGCCACGACCACCGAACGGGCAGTCGTCTGATGGGCTCGTTCAGATACGGCGCCAACAACGCGGCGGAGCTCGACGATCGCGTCCTCGCTCACGTCCAGCTCCTCATCGCGGCGAAGCTCCGCAAGCGCGAGGGCTTCATGCTCAGCTGGACGGTCGAGCCGGAGCACGGTTCCGGACGCGTCTCGATCTGGGTGGACGAGGGCATCCCGCTGTCGTTCCGATTCGACGGTTCACGGACCCCGCTCATCAATCGTGCCTGGCTGAACCACATGATCGACCAGTCCTACAGCGTCCCGGGCACGGAGATCACGAGTGAGGCCGACTTCGAGGCGCACGTCGCCGCGCAGCAGGCCGCCGCGGACGCGCCCGTCGCCGGCAACTGACCCGTTCGCCTGGCGCGACTCCGCCGCCCCACCGCTGACTTGCCCCACCGCAGGACAACAGCGCCGCAGCAGGACGCATCGGACACGGGACCCTCCTGTCGTGCTGTTCTCCTCCTCTCGTGTGGTCGCTCGCATCACTAGGGTGGTCCCATCCCGGCGACCGGGCGATGAGAGGACCAGACGGACATGGACACCGAACCGCTCGCACTCATCCTGATCCCCGCGGTCGCCGTCGTGGCCCCGATCATCGCGGCGCTCATCGGCAAGGTCGCGAAGATCCCGCTCGTCGTGTTCGAGATCCTCCTCGGCATGCTCCTCGGACCCGCGCTCCTCGGCTGGATCCGCCCCTCGGAGTTCACGTCGACCCTCGCCGACCTCGGCCTCGCGATGCTGTTCTTCATGGCTGGCAGCGAGATCAACTTCTCCGCGATCAGGGGCAGACCGCTCAAGCGGGCCGCGCTCGGCTGGGTCATCTCGCTCGCCACGGGCGTCGCCGCTGGTCTGCTGATCGCTCCGGACGCCTCCGCCGGGGTCATCATCGGGATCGCTCTCGCTTCGACCGCACTCGGCACGATCATGCCCGTGCTCCGCGATGCCGGCGAGCTCCGGACGCCGTTCGGTCTCGCGGTCACCGCGATCGGCGCGGCGGGCGAGTTCGGTCCGCTCATCGCGATCTCCATCTTCCTGAGCGGTCGTGCTCCCGGCCCGTCGACGATCGTCCTCCTCGTCTTCGTCGTGGTCGCGGTCGCAGCGATCTGGTGGGCGTCTCGCGGACCGCACTCGGCACTCCACCGGCTCGTGGGCGCGACCCTCCACACGAGCGGTCAATTCGCGGTCCGTCTGGTGCTCCTCTTCATCGCGGCGCTCGTTGCGCTCAGCATCGTGCTCGGCCTCGACATGCTGCTCGGCGCGTTCACCGCCGGTGTGCTGTGGCGAGTCCTCGTGTCGAGCGCTCCGGCCGCGGACCGTGAGATCGTCGAGACCAAGATCGAGGCCGTCGCGTTCGGCTTCCTCGTGCCCGTGTTCTTCATCAGCACGGGTGTCACCTTCGACCTGCAAGCGCTCCTGAAGGACCCGACGGCGATGCTGCTCGTCCCGGTGTTCGCGTTGCTCCTGCTCCTCGTGCGCGGCCTCCCCGGACTGCTCGCCGCACCGAAGGGGTCGTCTCCGGCCGACAAACGCGCGATCGTCCTGTTCAGCGCGACCGGTCTGCCGATCATCGTCGCGGTCACCGCCATCGGCACGGACAGCGGGATCCTGTCGTCCGCGACGGCCGCGTCACTCGTGGGCGCCGGGATGGTGTCGGTGCTGTTGTTCCCGCTCATCGCGTTGCTGCAGCGGCCGAAGGTGGCCCCACACTCGAGCTAGCCGACCCCAGACCTCCGTTTTCGTGCAATACGCCCGTTTTCCATGGCACTTCTTGCACGAAGACGGAGGTCTGGGCGTGCGTCCTGGAAGACTGGGAATATCACATCCGTTATTTTGAGTCATTCAAAACAGTGTTAGGGTGAAGCCATGACCATCACTCCCGTCGAACAGTTGCGTGCAGCCGAGCTGCGCGTCACCGCGGGCAGAATCGCCGTCCTGGAAGCGTTGGACACGCTTCCGCACTCGGACGCCGACTCGATCTACCAGCGCGTCCGGGGCGCACTCCCCGGCACGTCACTGCAGTCCACGCACAATGCGCTCCGGGACCTGTCCCGAGCGGGACTGCTCCGGAAGATCGAACCGGCAGGTTCTCCCGCGCTGTACGAACGACGGATCGGCGACAACCATCACCACCTCGTCTGCACGGAGTGCGGAGCGGTGGCGGACGTCGACTGCGTGGTCGGTCATGCACCATGCCTGGAGCCGTCGACCACGGCCGGGTACTCGCTCACGACGGCGGAGGTCACCTTCTGGGGACTCTGCCCGGCGTGCCAGCAGCGCGCGGCGGAGATCTCGTCGCCCGTGGAACACCACTAAGGAGACACATGTCGGAGAACTACACCACCAGCCAAACCGGATCCCCGGTCGCCAGCGATGCTCACTCGCTGAGCGCAGGAACTGACGGCGCGATCGCTCTGCACGACCGATACCTGGTGGAGAAGCTCGCCCAGTTCAACCGCGAGCGCATCCCGGAGCGGATCGTCCACGCCAAGGGCGGCGGCGCGTTCGGTGAGTTCGTCGTCACGGGCGACGTCTCCGCGTACACCCGCGCGGCAGTCTTCCAGCCCGGCGCGAAGACGGAAACCCTCCAGCGGTTCTCCTCCGTCGCCGGCGAGCAGGGCTCGCCGGACACCTGGCGCGACGTCCGCGGCTTCTCGGTCAAGTTCTACACGACCGAGGGCAACTACGACATCGTCGGCAACAACACGCCCGTCTTCTTCATCCGCGACGGCATCAAGTTCCCCGACTTCATCCACTCGCAGAAGCGTCTCCCCGGTTCCGGCCTGCGCGATGCCGACATGCAGTGGGACTTCTGGACGCTCTCGCCCGAGTCCGCACACCAGGTCACGTACCTCATGGGCGACCGCGGCATCCCGCGGTCGTGGCGCCACATGCCCGGCTACGGTTCGCACACCTACCAGTGGATCAACGCGGCCGGCGAGCGCTTCTGGGTCAAGTACCACTTCCACGCCTTGCAGGGCAACGAGGAGATGGACGGCGTCGAGGCCGAGGCCATCGCCGGTGCGGATGCCGACTACTACCGCCGCGACCTCTACGAAGCGATCGAGCGCGACGAGTTCCCCTCCTGGAAGGTCTCCGTGCAGGTCATGCCGTACGAGGATGCCAAGGACTACCGGTACAACCCGTTCGACCTGACGAAGATCTGGCCGCACACGGACTACCCGCTCATCGAGCTCGGCGTGCACACGCTCAACCGCAACCCGGAGAACTTCTTCGCGCAGATCGAGCAGGCGGCGTTCTCGCCGGCCAACACGGTTCCCGGCATCGACATCAGCCCCGACAAGATGCTCATGGCCCGCGTGTTCTCCTACCCGGACGCCCAGCGGTACCGCGTGGGCGCCAACTACAACGAGATCCCCGTGAACGCGCCCATCGCGCCGGTCCACAACTACTCGCAGGACGGCAGCGCACGCCACGGGTTCAAGCCCGCCGGCGCACCCGTCTACGCGCCGAACTCCTTCGGTGGCCCCGTCGCCGACGAGGTCCGCGCGGGTGCGGGCACATGGGAGTCCGATGGTGCGCTGCTCCGCTCGGCCGCCGCGCTCCACGCCGAGGACGATGACTTCGGTCAGGCGGGAACGCTCTACCGCGAGGTCTTCAGCGATGCCGCCAAGGCGCGCTTCCTCGAGACGATCACCGGCGCGGTGAGCGGCGTGCAGAGCTCCGTCATCCGCGAGCGCGCGATCGCCTACTGGACGAGCGTCGATGCGAACCTCGGTCAGGCGCTCCGCACGAACCTCGAATCGGGCACGCAGACCGCCGACGAGCAGGCCGAGTACGTGGGCGTCGCCGACTAGGCGAACCACCAGAACCCGCTCGCCGAACGGCGAGTGAACATGACGATGCCGGGGTTGCAGCCCCGGCATCGTCGTCCGCACCATGCACACCAACCCTTGGACAGGAGGCTCAGATGAGTCACGAACACCCCCAACCCTACGACGCTCCGATGCAGCACGCGATGGGACGGGTCGCGCAGGACGCCGTCGTGCGCGATGCGATCACCCGCACGACGGGCACCGAACCGGCACCGCTCGACTCCATGCAGGCCGCGATGGGCCGTGAGCGGCAGATCCGTTCCACACACGAAGCGCTCGGCGCATGACGGCGGGAGAGATGGGAACGGCCGACACCGTGACGTCCGCATCGTCGGCTCCAGCGTCCGCTTCCGCATCGGCCCGGGCGTCCGCATCGGCCCCGGTCCCCTCGACCGAGA
Organism: Plantibacter lichenum; assembly: GCF_050587525.1. Classification (NCBI taxonomy): domain Bacteria; kingdom Bacillati; phylum Actinomycetota; class Actinomycetes; order Micrococcales; family Microbacteriaceae; genus Plantibacter; species Plantibacter lichenum. The sequence continues at coordinate 193,870 of NZ_JBOBFT010000010.1, forward strand.
CGTTGCTCGTCGGGACGATCACGCCAGGGCACCTCGTGCAGCAATCGAGGCGGCCCAGGTCGCTCGACGGTGACGAGTACCTCGCATCGCTTCCGAGCGGCGGCCCCGGTGCACCGAGTTATGTCATCGGCCGTCGTGTCTCGGGAGAGCCCTACCGGCGCGTCGTGCTCCACTTCGGTCCGACCGATCGTCCGTGGCAGCGCACGTGGGAGCTCTGCACGGATCGGGGTTCGGAGGTCGACTACCGGATCCTGACCGACACCTCCTCCTCCGGCTTCGCTGCCACCCACCCCTGACCCCACCCGCCCGACCTCGACCCCGCCGAGGTGAGGCTTCCGGTTGTTTCCGGGCACCCAGAACAACCGGAAGCCTCACCTCGGCGGTAGGGGTAGGGGGCGGGGGCGGGCAAGGGCGGCAGCAGCAGCAGCGGGTTAGGCGGCGGGAACTCGCGGGATCGTGACGGTGAAGGTCGAACCACGACCGGGAACACTGTCGACGCGGATCGCGCCGCCGTGAGCTCCGACGATCGAACTCGTGATCGCGAGCCCGAGACCCGCTCCCTGGATCGCCCGGCGCTCCGCCTCACCGGACCGGTAGAAGCGCTCGAAGATGTGCTCCTGTTCGCGCGAACCGATGCCGATGCCGTCATCCGCGACGACGAGCGACCAGGTGGCCTCATCGGCTCGCAGGGACACCTGAACCGTACCGTCCACCTCGGTGAACTTGATCGCGTTCGCGAGCAGATGGTCGACGACCTGGCGGATCTGGGCAGAGTCGATCATGGCAGCGACAGTGGGGACGTCGTCGACGAGCAGCCGGATCTGCGCCGCGGCGGCACGGGATGCCGCTGCATCCGTCGCCGCCCGCACGAGCGCACCGACCTCGCCCTGGACGATCCTCGTGGCAGCAGCGTCCCCCGCCGCGAGCAGCAGGTCGGAACCGAGCCCGAGCAGCCGCGCGACGTTGCGTTCGATCGCGGCGACCTCCGACGGCGCCTGGATTCCGGCGTCCTCGAGCCGATCCACGATGAGGTCGAGGTTGCCGACGAGTGCGGTCAACGGTGTGCGCAGTTCGTGGGAGACGGTCGTCAGGAACGACTCCCGGACGCGGATGCTCTCGATCAGGCGGGTGATGTCGTGCGCCACGACGACGGTTCCGAACGGCTCGCCATCGGCTCGGGTCAGCACCTGCGAGCGGACCATGATCGCGAGGCGATCGGCCCCCTCCCCGATCCACAGCAGCCGGCCGTCGGGAGCCTCATTGCCGAGCGTGTCCGCGATCGAGGCGGGGTCCGCGGCGACGGGGGTCGAGCCGTCCGACTGGAACACTTTCGCGCCACTGCCGTCCAGACCGATGGTCAGACGTGCTGCATCGGCGAATTCGAGAGCCAGGCGATTGCGTCGGAGCACCCGCCCGTCCACGTCGAGGACCGTGATCGCCGCATCGACCGTGTCCTCGACGGCTGCGAGGGACAACCGCTCCTCTTCCTCCGTCGCGAGGGCGTTCCGGAGCTCCCGGGTCGTTCGCTGCAATTGGTCCCGCTGGCGTTCGAGGTGCCGGGCGGCGAGCCGAACCGAGAGCGCGACGCCCGCCGCAGACGTGGGGAGGAGGAACACACGTGCCCAATCGAGCGGTGTGGGCGGGAGGGTCAACATGAGGATGTACGGGAAACTCGCGACGAACAGCGCGCCCGTGATCGACAGCCAGACGGTCGTCAGAGCGAATTCGTAGGCCAGCCAGATGACGGGGAAGAAGACGAGCCCGCCCACTCCCGGCAGGATGAGGCCCGCGGCGTCGCGGAGGAAGGCGACGGCGATGAAATCGAGGACGGGGATGATCGCAACCCACCCGTGGTCGAAGCGCTCCCACGGGACGAACGCGGCGAGCGCCGACGTCCCGATCGTGACCACGACCCCGATGAGGATGAAGAAGTCCTGGAGGGGCGTCAGGTCGAGGACCGCAGTGGAGACGGCCGCGACGACGAGCACGGCGGCGAGGAAGGGCGCTTGAACGGCACCGACGGCGCGTAATCGGAGGCGCGCACGCTCTCGGAATGATGAGGCCGGGGATGACACCATGCGTGCTGCACTTTCATGACGGTCGAGCCTCGAGGGCGGGGTGTTTCGCCACCCGTTCCTGCACAGTAGCGGACCAATGACGTGACATGAAGTCGGCACGCATGGCGGGACGCCAAATGACCCCCGTTCTGCGATTGTGAACCGTTTCAGGCGATTTGACGATCGAAATGATCATCAGATGTCGGAAAGGACGACCGATTTCGCGAGGAAAGCGCCCTCCCATCAACACTCGCCGCTGCGCGCATCAGAACACCAGACGAAGTCCGGTACTTCCGACTGAGGCGGCGCTCACCGATCGCGTCTATCGTCGAGGCATGCTTGCAGACACGGGACGACTCCATTCCGTCGCGCCTCCGGCATCGTCCACCCAGGCGAACACCCCAGCACAGCCGGCATCGCGCATGACCGTGCTCCTGCGCCGCGCCCTCACCGGACTCTCCTGGCGCGGCTTCGGCGCCCTCGCCTGCGCCATCGCGGTCGGACTGCTGGGGATCCGGGAGATCATCGAGCTCCGCAGCTACTCGGACCTCGCCGCATCGGATGTCGCCGGCTCGGACACCGTCGACGGCTTCGCGAAGGCCCTCCCGCCGGGAGCCAACCTGAGCGATGTCGTCATCGTCCTCGGCTTCGCGGCGTTCGTGGGCATCTCCCGCTGGTACCCGGCCTGGTCGTTCGCGGGCGTGTGGGCGGTCGCCATCCTGCAGATCGCCACGCGCACCGAGCTCCTCCTCGCGGAGCTGGCGGTGTGCATCATCGCGTTCAACATCGCGCGGCACGGCTCCCGCATGCTCCTCCGCGTGAGCGCACTCGCGTTCCCGGTCCTCGGCGTCATCGGCCTCCTGCAGTACACGCAGGTCTACTACCTCGACAGCGCCCGCGGGCCGTTCCTCTCCCTCTTCCAGTACGCACTCGGGTTCTCCTTCTCCGGGGAGTCCGGTGCCGTCGTGCTCGTCGCGGCCCTCGTCATCGGCATCCCGTGGCTGCTCGGCATCGCGCTCAGGTACGCCGATGTCTCGCGCGCGTCGCAGGCATCGCTCGCCGTGGCGGAGGCGGAAGCGGCGAAGGCGATCGAGGAGCGCAAGCGCGCGGAGGAACTCAGCGCGGCCCGTGACCAACAGGCGCAGCTCGCTCGCGATGTGCACGATGTCGTCGGGCACTCGCTCGCCGTGATCCTCGCCCAGGCGCAATCGGCTCAGTATCTCGAGAGCGCCGATGCCCTCCGCCGCACGATGAACGTCATCTCGGATTCCGCCAGGTTGTCGTTGCAGGACGTGCGGAAGGTGCTCGAACCGGCCTCGCCGAACCCCGGCGGCTCGGGAGGGCGACGCCCGACCGGTCGGAACACCACTCACGACGCCCCGGAACGGCAGGAGCTCCGATCGCTCGTGGAACGTGTCCACACCAGCGGCCGATCGGTCCGACTCGACGAGACCGGGATGTCCCGGCCGATGCCACCTGACCTCGAACTCGTCGCATTCCGGGTCCTTCAGGAGATGCTGACGAATGCCATCAAGTACGGCGACCAGGACGCGGAGATCGTCGTCGCGCTGCGCTGGGACACCGCGCTCGAGATCGAGGTGCGGAACAAGCCGGGCACGGCGCCGCTCACGGCGGAGTGCGCTGCAGCGTGCGCGGCGGCTGTTGGTGCGGGTGCTGCAGCCGCGGCCCGTCCCGGTACGCAGGACGCGGTGCCCGACGCGAGCGATCACCTCACTGCCGCCGACCACGAGCACGGTGGGGGACGGGGCATCATCGGGATGCGTCAGCGGCTGGAGCGCGTGGGAGGACATCTCGTGATCGATGCGATCGGCCTCGACGGGCGCTTCGGTGTGACCGCGACCGTCCCCCTCCGAGTCGCCCAGTGAGCGCGGCCGAGCCAGGTGCCGCGCGCGACTCGCTGACGGAACCGGAATCGACCGCCGGCACCGCGCAACCGTCCGCGGACTCGATCCGCGTCCTCCTCGTCGACGACCAGAAGCTGTTCCGCGCCGGCATCGCCGTGATCGTTGACAACCAGCCCGGCATGCACGTCGTCGGCGAGGCCGGCGACGGGTTCGAAGCGTTGGAATGCGTCGAACGGCTGCGGCCCGACGTCGTGCTCATGGACATCCGCATGCCGGAGATGGACGGCGTCGAGGCGACCCGCCGCATCTTCGAACCGGTGCCGGGCGATCCGTTCCGGCAGCCGCCGCGCGTCATCGTGCTCACGACGTTCAACCTCGACGACCGAGCGGCGCGCGCGATCCGACACGGCGCGAGCGGCTTCCTCCTCAAGGACAGCTCGCCGGCCCAGCTCGGCGACGCCGTCCGCACCGTCCACTCCGGCAACGCCGTCCTCGCGCCGGCCGACCTCGCGATGCTCCTCGACGGCGAGTTCTCGATGACGCCCGTCCCCGAGACGCCGCAGGCCTACCTGGAACTGACCTCCCGCGAGCTCGACATCTTCGCGGAGGCTGCCCGTGGCCTCGCGAACGCGGAGATCGCGGCATCGATGTTCCTGAGCGAGTCGACCGTCAAGACGCACCTGTCGTCGATCCTCCGCAAGCTCGACCTGCGCGACCGCGTCCAGCTCGTGGTCTACGCCCACGAGCACAGCCTCCCCCGCTAGCTCGCGCGCTCTTCTGCCGAGGGGTCGCAAACTGCGGGTGCCCCAGCCTGACACCCGCACTTTGCGACCCCTCGGCAGAAGCGGGAGATATGTCAGCCGGGAGGTATACAGGCGGGTCACCGGGTGCCAGACTGTGCGGATGGACCTCCTGAACGACGTCATCCTGTCCGGCGGCGACTTCCTCTGGACATGGGCCGTGTTGCCGGTGCTCGCCCTGCTGGGCCTGTACTTCACCGTCCGGTCAGGTGTCGTGCAGTTCCGACTCATCCCGGAGATGTTCCGCACCCTGACCAACAAGACCCCCGTCGGCGATGACGGCAAACCCCAGTCGGTCTCGGCGTTCCAGGCGTTCACGATCTCTGCTGCCTCCCGCGTCGGCGTCGGCAACATCGCGGGCGTCGGCACCGCGATCGCGATCGGCGGTCCCGGGGCGATCTTCTGGATGTGGACGATGGCGTTCATCGGCGGGGCGTCGAGCTTCGTCGAATCCACCCTCGGTCAACTGTTCAAGGTGAAGGACCCGTCCGGGTTCCGCGGTGGCCCCGCGTACTACATGCAGCACGGGCTCAAGGCCAGGTGGATGGGCATCGTCTTCGCCGTCATCCTCATCGTGTGCTTCCCATTCGCGTTCAGCTCCCTGCAGGCGAACACGATCAGCGCGACCGTCTCGTCGAGCTTCGGCGGCGACGTCTCGTGGATCCCGTGGGTCATCGGCATCGTGCTCGCCGCCCTCACCGCACTCGTCGTGTTCGGCGGCGTGCGCCGCATCGCGAGCGTCACCCAGGCCGTGGTGCCGGCGATGGCCCTCCTCTACCTGCTGCTCGGGCTGGTGATCGTCGCGATGAACATCGACAAGCTGCCCGAGGTGTTCGGCTCGATCTACACGCAGGCGTTCGGCTTCAACGAGGTCGTCGGTGCGACGATCGGCACGATCATCATGACGGGCGTGAAGCGGGGCATGTTCTCGAACGAGGCCGGTCTCGGTTCGGCGCCGAACGCGGGTGCGAGCGCGGCCGTCACCCACCCCGTCAAGCAGGGGCTCGTCCAGACGCTCGGCGTCTACTTCGACACGTTCCTGGTCTGCACGATCACCGCGTTCATCATCCTCGTGTCGAGTCCGGACCTCGCCGGCGCGACCCGAGGCATCGGCCTCACGCAGGCCGCGGTCGTCGGCAACCTGGGCGCGTGGTCGAACGTGCTGCTCAGCATCATCATCTTCCTGCTGGCGTTCAGCTCGATCCTCGGCAACTACTACTACGGCGAGTCCAACATCGAGTTCATCTCCACAAACCGTCGTGTGCTCACCGGCTACCGCATGCTCGCGGTCGTGGCCATCTTCGTCGGCTCGATCGCTTCGGCGGACGTCATCTGGAACACGGCCGACGGCATCATGGGCATCATGGCGCTCGTGAACCTGATCGCGATCGGGCTCCTCTCCGGCATCGTCTTCCGGCTGCTTCGCGACTACTCCAGGCAGCGTCGCGAGGGCCGCGATCCGGTCTTCACACGCGATCTCCTGCCGGACGTCTCCGGCATCCAGTGCTGGCAGGACGAGCGTTCGGTGACGGGCGCCATCCCCACCATCAGCCGCCCGACCCCCTGATCCCTTCTGCCGAGGGGTCACAAAGTGCGGGTCCGCCGACCGGAAACCCGCAGTTTGCGACCCCTCGGCAGAAGATCAGGTGGGGTTGCGACGGGCGAGGTGGACGGTGAGCGGGATGTGCGCGACGGCGATGAGCCCGGCCAGCAGGACTGCGGCAGCGACGGAACCGACCGCGTCGAACACGGCGAGCGCGACGAGCGGACCGACGACGGCGCCGACGTCACCGGCCGTGCGCGTGACGCCCACGACGAATCCGCTCCGTGACGATGGGACGGCCTCGCTCATGACGACCGAGGGGACGACGCTCGCGATACAGCTCGCGAGCCCGTAGGCGATGATCGCTGCGGCGAACGCGATCGGTCCCGCCGCGAACGGGAAGACGGCCATCGCCGCTGCTGCTGCGACGACGCTCGGTACGAGGACCCGCAGTCGGAAGCCGCGGTCGAGGAGCGGCCCGACGATGAGCATCGCCCCGAGGGACACGACCGTCGCCGCCGCGAGCGCGAGCCCCAGGGTGAACGGCGTGAGGCCGCCTCCCGCGTAGCCGAGGAGCGGGATGAGCCCTTGCTCGCCGCCGAACCGCGCCGCGAACACGGCGAACGATGCGATGGCGAGGGCGATGACGACGGGCGCGATGCCGCGTGGGCGGCTGGTGTCCGGAGTGGTTGCGGCAGCGGGGAGGGCTGCACGGTCGGTTGCGCCAGCGGCCGTTGCGGCAGGCGCGGCGGCGGCAGGCGCGGCTGAGCCCGGCTCGAGGCGAGCGGCGGGA